>JAESSZ010000662.1 GCA_016763875.1 Nannocystaceae bacterium | reverse complement strand
GGGGCCCGAGAGGCCTTGGACCACCACCATCCGCGTCGGCGTCTACACCGAGATCGTCGGCGCCTCGATGCCGCGACGGCGTGTCTGCACGCCGCCGCGTTGCTCGGTCCTCGTCGGGCGCGTCTCACCCTTGCGACACTAGGCAGTCGCATGACCGCCGCCATAGCCAAGGCCCCGCGGAGGGACCGTGTCCGTCTCGCCCGGCTCGCTGGCTCGCTGGATGCACTGTCGCCACTGGCCGTGCTCAATCGCGGCTACTCGGTGCTGACGCGGGCTGATGGTCGGGCCCTGCTCGATGCGGGCGACACGACCGTGGGCGAGACTTTAGCGGTTCGCTTGCACCACGGTAGGCTGCGCGTCGCTGTGACCGACTGCCTACCCGAGCCAATCCCGGGCGAGACGCCGGACGGCGAGTCCGACGACAAGCCTGGTGCCCCATGATCGAACTGCTCTCCGATCCGTCCGCGTGGGTTTCGTTGGCGGTCCTGACGCTGATGGAAGTCGTCTTGGGGATCGACAACATCGTTTTCATCACAATCTTGTGCGCACGCCTCCCCAAGGTCCAGCAGCTGCCCGCACGGAGGCTTGGCCTGGGCGTGGCGCTGGCGTCGCGCCTCATGCTTCTACTGGGCATTGCGTGGGTCATGCGGTTGACCGAGCCGCTGTTCACGTTGGTGGTCGAATGGACCGGCAAGGACCTCATCCTGGTCGGTGGTGGGCTCTTTCTGCTCTACAAGTCGACCTCGGAGATCTACGAGAGCGTTGAGCATACCGGCCAAAACGCACCGCCCGACTCCAAAGACCCCGATGGCCCAGGTCCAAAGACCGTGAGCTACAGCGGGGTCATCCTGCAGATCATGGTGCTCGACGTCGTGTTCTCGCTCGACTCAGTGATCACGGCGGTGGGCATGGCCGAGCACATTCCGGTCATGGTGACGGCGATGCTCATCGCGGTTGGCGTGATGATGGTGTTCGCCGGTCCGATCGGCGACTTCATTGAGGACCACCCCTCGATCCGCGTGCTCGCGCTGGCGTTTCTTGTCCTCATTGGCGTCATGCTCATCGCCGAGGGCACTGGCCAACACGTCTCCAAGGGGTATATCTACGCGGCGATGGGCTTTTCGCTGCTCGTGCAGATGCTCAACATTCGTATGGAGAAGCGCAACCCCGGCTCGGGTTCCAGCGCCGTCGATCTCAAGGACGAGGCCGTCGATTGAGCGAGTCGGACAGCACGCAGCCCTCTGCGGGCTCCCTCCCGCGCGTGTTTGGCGTGCTCGGCTATCCCGTCGCGCATTCGCGGTCGCCAGCCACGCACCAGGCGGCGATGAAGGTGTTGGGCCTGCCGCACGACTATCACGCGTTCGCGGTGAAGCCGGCCGAGCTTGCTGCGGCGCTCCGAGGCGCGCGCGCCTTGGGACTCGGTGGACTGAACCTCACCGTGCCGCACAAGCGTGCAGCGGTCGAACTCGTCGATGCTCTCACCGAAACCGCGCGACGGATCGGCGCGGTGAACACCGTCATCGTCGAGCCGAGCCGCTTGGTGGGGGACAATACCGATGCGTTGGGTTTTGCCCGCGCGGTTCGAGAACTCGGTGGGCCCCCGATCAAGCGGGCGGTGCTGCTGGGGGCGGGCGGAGCCTCCCGGGCGATCATCGACGCGCTGCGTCGCGCACCACCGCCACCGGCCGACACCAGCTGGGAGCCGTTGCGCCAGCCTGTCCAGATCTCCTGGGTCAGCCGTCAAGTGGACGGCATGCCGAGTTTTCCGGGGGTCCGGCCGACGACTTGGGACCAGGTCAACGACGCGCTGGTGGGGGCAGATCTGCTGATCAACGCGACGACGGTGGGGATGCCGAACGGCCCGACGGGATTCCCGGTGCCGGTCGATCCGTCCCGCTTGCCCAACGAGGCCCGGGTCATTGACATCGTCTACCCTCGGCCAACCTGGGGCTTGCTCGACGCCGCCGCCCAGGCCGGCAAGAGCATCCAAGATGGCCTTCCGATGCTGCTGTGGCAGGGCGTAGGGGCCCTGGAGCGATGGTTGGGCAAGCCGCTGCCGCCCGAAGCGATCGCAGCGATGCGCCAGGCACTGGTTTAAAGTCCAGGTGTGACTTCGACTCACACCTAAGCTCTCGAAATCACCGCTTTTTTGGGCAGACACCTAATCATCCGTTAAGGCCGATGCATCCCCAGTCGCGTGACTGGCGAATTCAGCGGAGGTACTAGCGAGATGGCGCATTTCGAGCTCGACGACAGCTTTCCGGACAAGGCCCGAATCAAGGTCATTGGTGTGGGCGGGGCCGGTGGCAACGCGGTCAACACCATGATCGAGCACAACGTGGAGGGCGTCGAGTTTGTCGCCGTGAACACGGATGTTCAGGCGCTTGAGAAGAATCTTGCACCCACGCGCATTCAGATCGGCTGTGGCGTGACCCGAGGGCTGGGCGCTGGCGCCAATCCCGAGCGTGGTCGTGAAGCCGCGCTGGAGAGCATTGGCGAGCTAACCCGCGTTCTCGAAGGTACCGACATGGTGTTTGTCACCGCAGGCATGGGCGGCGGCACGGGGACCGGAGCTGCACCGATCGTGGCGCAAGTGGCCCGCGAGTGCGGTGCGCTGTGCGTTGGCGTGGTCACCAAACCGTTTCGCTTCGAAGGCAAGCGACGCAGTCGTGTGGGCGGTGAGGGCATCGACATCCTCGAGAAGGCCGTCGATACGCTGATTACGATTCCAAACGATCGCCTGTTGGACGTCACGAGCAACAGTACGAGTTTGCTCGATAGTTTTCGGCTCGCCGACGAGGTGCTCCAACACGCGACGCAGGGCGTGTCGGACCTCATCACCATTCCCGGCATCATCAACGTCGACTTTGCCGACGTCCGTACGATCATGAGCGATCAGGGACGCGCGTTGATGGGCATGGGAATCGCGAGCCAAGAGGGCCGCGCAGTGGCGGCGGCACAACAAGCGATCAACTCGCCGCTGCTCGAGGATGTGACGATTCAGGGAGCGCAGGGCATCCTGATCAACATCACCTCGGGACCGGACCTCAAACTCCACGAGGTGGAAGAGGCGGCATCGCTGGTCCAGGAAGCCGCACACGAGGACTGCAACATCATCTTTGGCGCGGTCATCGACCCCGACATGGGCGACATGCTGCGTATTACGGTCATCGCGACGGGCTTTGACCAGCACGAACCTGCGGAAGACGTCATGGAGCACGCTATCCAGACGCACTCCGGGCGACGGCGTCAGTCGCAGTTGGTGGCCAGTGGGGCTGTGGGCCCCGCGGTTGGCGAAACCAGGATGCACGGGCCCGTGTCACAGATACCGCCCGCGGAAAACTACCGACAACAGTCCGGGCTGTTTTCGCGTTCGCAGATGCCGAGCGCGACGCCGAGCGCAGCCCAGAGCACCCTCATGCCAAGCAATCCCATGGCCAGCAACGCCGTCGCGAGCAATCCGATGCTCGGTGGCGTTCGCGGAAACAACGCGATGGCCGCGCCCGCAAAGGGCCCCGAACCGCGGCCCGCCCCCGTGACACCGGAGCCGCGGCCGAGCCGTCCGATGAGCAATCCGATGACCGGAACGCCGATGACCGGAACGCCGATGGCCGGTAGCCCGATGGCAGGCGCCCCCATGAAAAATGGCTCGATGACGAACGGCTCGATGACGAACGGCTCGATGACGAACGGCTCGATGACGAACGGCTCGATGACGAACCAGAGCCGCGGCAACGCAGCCGGTGCTTCGCAGCCCCAGACGTGGTCCAAGGATGCCGACCCATCCGAGATCCCCGCGTTCCTGCGTCGCCGCGAAGAGGGCGGCTACGTGCGCTGAGTTTTCCGAGGCTTCGCCTCAGTTCCCGCTAGTAGTCTGGCTTATGTTGACCCCGCTTGGACGCGGAGTCGTTGGTGTTCGACCTGCAGGTCTCGTGTAGATCCTCCTTCAAACAAACGGTCGTT
>JAESSZ010000661.1 GCA_016763875.1 Nannocystaceae bacterium | reverse complement strand
TTTCTACCGCACGGACAAGGCTCGCAGCCGTGAGCTGGGAGGTACGGGTCTGGGGTTGTCGATTGTCAAGCACGTCGCCGAGGCGCACGGTGGTCGTGTGAGTGTGGACAGTACGCCGGGGGTTGGCAGCACATTCCGCATCCATCTGCCCGCCGGTTCATCATCATAAGATCTTTATGCCGCTGTTGATGTGACCGCTAACACATTTCTAACACAACGCTCACAATCTGCTCATCGAAGGTCCATAGGATTCTGTGTAAACGTGTCGTTGATTGTTGCAACGACAGGCCCGGCACACCTAAGGAGTCCTGACCATGTTGAGCTTCAAACCATACATCATCGCCACCGCTCTTACTGTTAGCGTACTGAGCATCGTCGGCGTATCCAACGTTGCTCACGCCGAGAGCCTCAAGGGTGCCGTCAAGATTGATGGGTCCAGCACCGTGTACCCGATCACCGAGGCTGTTGCCGAAGAGTTTGGTGCCGAGTACGGCAGGGTCCGCGTCACCGTAGGCATTTCCGGGACCGGCGGTGGGTTCAAGCGGTTCTCTGTCGGCGAAACAGATATCTCCGACGCCTCTCGCCCGATCAAGAAAAAAGAACTCGATAAAGCGATCGAGAACGGCGTCGAGTTCATCGAGATCCCTGTTGCCTACGACGGGCTTTCAATCGTCGTGAACAAGGACAACGACTTCGTCGATGCTCTGACTATCGATGAACTCAAGGCGATCTTCCTGGACGGCAGCAAGGTCAAGACATGGCAGGATGTCCGCCCCGAATGGCCGGCGATCGCGGTCAAGATATACGCCCCCGGCACGGACTCGGGCACGTTCGATTACTTCAAGGATGTCATTGCCGGCAAGACCGGGTCGATCCGGGCAGACATGAGCATTTCTGAAGACGATAACGTCCTGGTCCGCGGTGTGGCTGGCGATAAAGGCGCGATCGGGTTCTTCGGGTGTGCGTACTATTTTGCGAATGCTGACAAACTCCGTGCCGTATCGATCGACGGCGGCAGCGGCGCAGTCTTGCCCACCAAGAGTACCATCGAATCCGGTGAATACGCGCCGTTTAGTCGACCGCTTTTTATCTACGTCAACGCCAAGGCCGCCGCCCGCCCCGAGGTCAACGCCTTCGTTGAGTTTTATCTGGAAAACGGCCCGGCACTCGCTGATGAAGTCGGATACGTCCGCCTGCCCAGTGACATCATCGCACTGACCAAGAAAAACTTCCGCGATGGCAAGACCGGGACTCAGTTCCTGGATGAGAACGGCGAAAAAATACACGGCCCGCTGGCCGAGGTTTATCGTTGATCCGGGTCAATTACTAATGCATGGCATGCGTGGCACAGCATACCGGTTGCGTCACGCTCTCTAGCTCTAAACGTCTCGACCCGACATGATGACCGCCACCGCAAAACCCGCCGCTTCGATGCCTAAGGGCAGGCCCCGATCTAAGGCTGTGCGTCGGGTCCGAGAGGCGATCATCATGTCCGGCCTGATCGGCTGCGGTTTGTTTTCGATCGCCACGACTTTGACGATTATCGTTGTCCTGGGGATCGAGACCCTTCAATTTTTCAGGCTCGATGAAGTGTCTGTCTGGGGATTTATTTCGGGCACAAGATGGAGCCCGTTTCTTGGTGCCCAGAAGCACTTCGGGGTTTGGCCATTGATCAGCGGGACGATGCTGGTCGCCGCGGTGGCGATGTCGGTCGCGTTGCCGCTTGGGTTAGTCACGGCGATCTGGCTCAGCGAATACGCCAGGCCCGGCGTTCGCGCGGTGGTCAAGCCGGTGCTTGAGGTTCTCGCGGGCATCCCGACGGTGGTGTTTGGTTTTTTCGCGCTGACGGTGATCACACCCGGCCTGCGTTGGCTTCACGAGGGATTTAATATTTATAACGCCGCGAGCGCCGGGCTGGCGGTCGGGATTATGTGTCTGCCGATCGTGACAAGCCTTTCCGAGGATGCGCTCCGAGCGGTGCCACGGAGTCTGCGCGAAGGCGCCTATGGCTTAGGGGCGACACGGTTCGAGGTAGCGGTCAAGGTGGTCACGCCGGCGGCGTTGTCGGGGATCGTCGCGGCGTTTCTCCTGGCGATCGCCCGCGCGGTCGGCGAGACGATGATCGTGTCGTTAGCAGCGGGAAACTCCCCGAGCATCACGCCGGACCCTCGCAACGAAGTTCAGACCATGACCGGGTACATGGTGCAGGTCTTCTTGGGTGACGCCAGCAACTTCGGGCCGGAGTATTACTCCAGCTACGCGGTCGCCGGGATGCTGTTCCTCATGACGTTGGGGTTGACGTTGATCGGGCACCGGATCCGTGTGCGATACAGGCAGGTGTACGAATGAATAACACAGCTAACCCATCTGCCACCGCCCGCACCGGTCGCTTCTTCAAGGATCGGCTATTCGTGGTGCTATGCCTGCTGTCGGCGGGTGTTTGCATCGCGGTGTTGGGCGTGCTGTTGGCGTCGATCATTACTCAGGGGGTCGAATACCTGGGCGGCCCGCTATTGAAAAACCCGCCATCGCGCAAGCCTGAAAAAGCAGGCATCTACCCGGCGATGATCGGCACGATCTGGATCTGCAGCGTCTGCGCGTTGACCGCCATCCCGCTTGGGGTCGGGACAGCGATCCTGCTGGAGGAGTTCAAGCCGGGCAATAAAATACTGGTTCGGCTGCACGGCTTTGTGCAACTGAATATCACCAATCTGGCGGGTGTGCCTTCGGTGGTGTATGGGATCCTTGGCATGACCGTATTTGTCGAGATGTTCAAGATGCTGGGCAGCGCCAGCGACCCGATTTGGACACTGGGGACGACAGACAATTGGTACTACATTCAACTGCCGTTTGGCCGGGGCATCCTCGCCGGGGGGCTGACCCTGATGCTGATCGTGTTGCCGATTATTATCGTCTCCTCACAGGAGGCGTTGCGGGCGGTGCCCAACTCGCTGCGTCAGGGATCATTGGCGCTGGGATCAACACGCTGGCAGATGGTTTGGAACACGACCCTGCCCGCCGCGATCCCGGGGATTATGACGGGGACGATCCTGGCGATGAGTCGGGCGATCGGTGAAGCCGCGCCGATCCTGATTATCGCGGGCATCGTCTACATCACGTTCACCCCCGAACACCTGATGGACGACTTCACCGCGATGCCGCTACAGATATACGACTGGGCAGGCCGACCCCAGGAGTCGTTCCATCACCTCGCCGCCAGCGGGATCCTGGTTCTGATGGCGATCCTGCTCACCTTTAACACCGTCGCGGTCATCATCCGCCAAAAGTTTCAGGGATAACACACTCAAGGGTTTGCCCATGATGTCTATAATAAAACAGCCCCCGGAAGTCACGACGATGAATTCAACCATCAGACCGTCGCTTGCTCCGAACCAGCCCGGCCAGTCCAGGCGGGATGCCAGCCCAGCGGGTATTCACGACGACGCGCAGCCAGCCATCGAGGTCGCCGGATTCGATGCGTGGTATGGAGATTTTCAAGCCCTCAAAAACCTGAACATGGTTATCCCCGAGAAACGCATCACCGCTTTCATTGGCCCAAGCGGCTGCGGCAAGAGCACG
>JAESSZ010000660.1 GCA_016763875.1 Nannocystaceae bacterium | reverse complement strand
GGCATTCGTGTTGGATCGTAGCGGCGCTAGCCGCCCGATATCGCCGTGAGGCAACTGTCACCGCTCTCTGCGCCGCGTCTTGGCCCCGCTGGGCACGTTTTGCGGATATCCGGCCTCCGTCATGCCCGGCTAGCCAAGTGCGCGGCAGGCGTGATACCTGATTGTGCAGAGTTACGGGTCCGATGAGCGATACGCGGCCGCCCACACCGAACGCAGAGCCTGACAAGGTGTCTGGGCATCTACCGACGCCTCCGGCGGATCGCGGGAAAATCGCCGAGGTGATCACGCGCAGCGTACCGCCGCCGGCCAAGCCTCGTATTCGCGCCGCGAAGCACTCGATGGCCGACTTGCTGGTGGGCACGGTGCTGGCGGACCGGTATCGATTGGTCGAGAAAGTGGGGGAGGGTGCGATGGGCTGGGTCTTCTTGGCCGAGCACGTCGACATCCGAAAGAAGTTTGCGGTCAAGGTCCTGCGCCCGTCGCTGTGCCGCCTCAACGAAGCGGTGAGTCGGTTCAAGCGTGAGGCCCGCGCAGCGAGTTCCATCGGCAGCCAGCACATCGTCGACGTCACCGACTTTGGGCAGACCAACACGGGGGCGGCATTCTTCGTGATGGAGCATCTCGTTGGTGAGGATTTTTCCAAGACGCTCGCGCGCGAGAAACGACTCCCATGGAAGCGCGCTCACGCGATAGTTCTGCAGTTGTGTGACGCGCTCCAGGCCGCTCACGATGCAGGCATCGTTCACCGAGACGTCAAACCTGCGAACATCTATCGGATCAAGCGCGGCGACAACGATGACTTCGTGAAGGTGCTCGACTTCGGCATCGCACGCCTGGCCAATCCCACCGATAGCATCGTGACCCAGACGGGAGTCGTGATGGGAACGCCTGACTTCATGGCGCCCGAGCAAGCGCTGGGGCGACGTGTCGATCATCGCGCTGACATCTACTCGCTGGGGGCGACCGCGTACGCGTTGCTGACCGGCAAGCCGCCGTTCGTTGGCAAGAACGAGTACGACGTCATCTACAAGCAGCTCAACGAAGAGCCCAAGCCGCTGCGGGAGATTCTCCCGGACCTTCCCAAGTGGGCCGAGGCTGCGATTCTCAAGGCGATGCGCAAGAGTCCGGACGAGCGCTACGCCACGATGCGCGAATTCGGGGAAGCGCTGCAGAATCCGCCCGCCGAGTCCGAGACACCTGAGAAAACCGACGCGAAGAAAGTCGTGGCCAAGAAGGCTGCCCCCGCCAAGAAAAAGTCGTCCAAGGCGAAGCGGCCGGCGAAGCGAGGGATGTCGCCGATCGTTTGGGTCGCAGCGTTCGTGTTGCTGGCTGCGGGTGGCGGCGCGGCCGTCACGATGTTCCTCAGGTAAGTCCTCAGGGTCAATCGTCGCAGCCCTGCCGTCAGAACTCGACGCCGACCAAGACGGGTTCCGGCCGCAGCGTGACACCAAACGTGGCGTGCACACGGTCGGCAATCTCTCGCGCAAACGCCAGTAGCTCCCTAGTGGTTCCGCCGCCATGGTGAACGAGGGCCAATGCGTGCGCACTTGAGAGCCCCACTGGGCCGCGTCGTTCGCCTTTCACGAAACCGGCTGCCTCGATGAGCCAGCCGGCCGCGAGCTTGGACTTGTCCGGTCCCATCGGCCACGCCGGAAAGTCGCGTTGCGCAAGCAACCCGCGGTTGCGGGCCTTGCTCTCCACCGCGGTTGCGGTATCCCGCGCAACGATCGGGTTGGTGAAGAACGAGCCTGCGCTTCTGCGGTTGTCGTCGTCCGGGTCGAGCACCATCGATTTTGATCTGCGCAGCCGCAACACCGTGTCGCGCACGTGCGCAGGGGTGCTCGGACCACCTGCGAGTTGGCGTGCGAGTTCGGCGTAGCGGATCTCGGGGACGCCGTCGTTGGCGAGTGTGAACGTCACCTCGAGGACGACCCACCGCTCTGGCTCGCGCCGAAACACGCTGTCTCGGTAAGTCAGCGCGCAGTCCGCGGCCGAGAGTTCCACAATCTCCCGGGATCTCCGGTCGTATGCGCGCACACTCCGCAGCACGTTGGACACCTCCTGGCCGTATGCACCGACGTTTTGAATCGGGCTAGCCCCGACTAGTCCTGGGATCCCCGAGAGGCACT
This sequence comes from Nannocystaceae bacterium, assembly GCA_016763875.1. Lineage (GTDB taxonomy): Bacteria > Myxococcota_A > Polyangia > Nannocystales > Nannocystaceae > JAESSZ01. The sequence goes on along the minus strand of JAESSZ010000660.1, from coordinate 4,554 downwards.
CGATCCCGCTCAGGCCCGCCACCGTGGCGGTCGCGACCAAGTCGTCCCAGCACTCACCGGCCGCAGCGCGAAGTAGCGTGACGCTGCCGCCCTTGGCGAGGTCGATACCCCGCAGACGTGGCCGCACTACCAAGCCGTCGAAGCCATTGTCCGAGACCACAACATTGGAGCCTCCGCCGAGGATCCATGTCGCATGGCCGCCGTCGTCGGCCCACCGCAACGCTTGAATTAACGCCCCTGTGTCGTGGACTTCGACGAAGTGGGCGGCGGGACCGCCAAGTCCGAGGGTGGTGTGCGCGGCAAGCGAGACATCGTGTTCAATCGCAAGCACAGGGAGCGGGAGAGTATCGGGGTCGGCCATCGGTTGCGACGTCTGCGTGCTGCCAAAAACCGCGAGATCTAACGGCCGGCCGCCGCCTCGACTTCGAGCGGCGCAATGACTGGTCGGAGTCGGATCGCCGAGATGGCAGCTCTGGAGCGATAGCGCTCCGCTTCAGATAGAACAAAGAGGCCTGTTTTGGGACACAAGTTGTCGTTGCCGACTTTCGATACTATGCGTTCCAGACGGTAACTAACGGCGTTCGCGCACGCTTTACCTCTGGCGCATTATGCTACTGTCACATTGTGTCGAGCGCCGAGGAAACCGGAATCGCTATGTCGTCGATGCGTGCCGTTGAGAGCTCGCTGAAGCAGGAAATAGTGCGCGTTGCTTGCGAGCTCGGGACCGAACTTGGCGAAGACGGACTGACCATGCGTGGCATAGCCTCGCGACTCGGCGTCAGTGCGACCGCGCTGTACCAGCACTTCGAGGGCAAGTCGTCGATTCTCCGTGCCATCCGGTTTCACGGACTGACACTGATCAACGATGTGCTTGCGTCCTGCTTCGAGCACGCCGACCCATTGGAGCGCGTCGGTGCGGCTTCTCGGACATACATTCAGTTCGCGCGCGACAACCCGTGGCTCTACGGGGTGCTGTTTACTGGGGAAGCCCTCAACCACGACGGCCTCACGGACGAGGAGGTGGACCTGGTCTCGCAGTCTCACTACAGAGTCATCGCGTGCTTCCGCGAGGCCAAAACTGCGGGCTTGCTCCACGGTGACGCTGTCCCTGAGATGGCAACGTTGCAGCTGTGGGCCGCGAACCACGGTGTCGCCTCCTTGCTGATCAACAACCGTCTTGGCGGTGAGAACGAGACGATGATGGTGCGCGACGATGCTGCGTTCATCGACGCGTTCGTCGAGACCACGCTCCGCGGCTTCCGGCGCTGTTGACCACCGAAGATGCCCTTACTCGGTATCAGGTCATGGAGCCCCTCGGTGAAGGGGGCCATGGCACGACGTTTCGTGGCGTCGATCGTGCGACACATCGGAATGTCGCAATCAAGGTTCTGTCACTCAAGGGGCAGCAGGACTGGAAGTCTTTTGATTTGTTCGAGCGCGAAGTCGCCGTGCTCAAGTCGCTCGACCACCCGCGGATCCCCAAATACATCGACTCTTACGCGAGCGAGGATACGGGCGACTTCTTCTTGGTGATGAGTCTTGTGGAGGGGATGCCTCTGTCGGACTACATCAAACGCAGCAGGCGCCTGCCGCCCGGCGGCCTGCGACGGCTGCTCGACGAAGGCCTCGATGTGCTCCAATACCTGCACGGCCTGTCTCCTCCGGTTGTTCATCGGGACATCAAGCCCGGGAATCTGTTGTTGTCGCCCAAGGGCGAGTTGTGGGTTGTGGACTTCGGGGGCGTTCGTCTCGCGGTCGGTACAGGCGGCGGCTCGACGATGATCGGCACGTTCGGATACATGGCGCCCGAGCAACTGCACGGCGAAATAACGTGCGCGGTCGACATCTTCGCTCTGGGCGCGACCCTGGCCGCGGTTCATTGTGGGCAAGAGGCAGACGCACTCCCGCACGATGGACTTCATCTCGATATCGCTTCCATGGAGCTCCCCGAGGATCTCCGCGATGTTGTCGTGCAGATGGTCGAGCCCGATCCACGTTTGCGTCTCGGGAGCGTGGCGGCGGTTCGAGAGGCCTTGAAACCGCGACGCAAGCGTCTGGTTCCTCCGGCCGCAGTGGACACCGTGGTCTCAAAGGCCCGACGTGCCCCCGTGCCCCATGGCGACCGCGAGACCTCGCTCGACATCAGGACGGAGATTCCCGCAGCAATGCAAGCGGTTGCCGGTGTTCCGTTTCCTCTGTCTTTCCTGGTGTGGATGCTGTCCGCCATTGCCAGCGGCACGCTGATCGTCTTCGAGGTCCTGCTGCTTCCGCTAATCGCGATGGTGGCGGTGGCGCTCAACGAGCGCAGCAAGAAGCCGGAGCAACGCGAGAAACTCGACGGTCACGTGACTGAGATGCGCGACACCGTTGTGGCCACGCGACGGGCGTTTGCGTGGCTGGCTGAGCAAACCAGCCCGGTTCGTGGCCGAGACGACGCCTCACGGCCGGACTAGCAGGGCGCGCCGCTACGGTTTTGGGCCGACAAGGGTCCGCAGCGTTGCGGTGGCAACGATCTCGCCGTTGCGGTTTCTCAGGGTCACCGGGGTCGGGTACTCCCGCTTGTCGGCGGTGATGGGCACTCGAGGAACTTGGCCAACTACTCCCACTCCCCTGTGCCCGACGCCGGGGGCTTGGTCGCTGAGCGGCCCGCCAAAGCGAGCACGACCAGTCCGAGTCCGCCGAACGAAAGATACCGTGGGGTCAACGGCGGCAGCGTCTGCAGCGCGGGGTGGTCTCCGAACTGCGGCCACAGCCACCCTGCGAGTCCGGCGACGACGCCCAAATAAAGGAGGAACTTGAATACGCCGTACATGTTGTTCCCTTACTCCTTGCCCAGTACGCGTTGTCGCAGCGACTTTGCCCAGCCGTCGAGGTTGGAGATCGTGCTGGTGAGCAACGCATCGTTCTCGGCGAGTTTCTCCAACTCCACTTCGAGCAGCTCTTTTCCGCGCCGGATGCGACCGCGAATCGTGCCTTCGGGGTGTCCGAGCACTTCGCCGATCTCGGCCGCGGTCAGGCTTTCCCAGTAGTACAGCTCGAGCACGACTTGGTGGTCCAGCGGGATCTGCCGCAGTGCCTGGAGTGTGAGCTGCTGTTCCTTTTTCTGCGCGATCAAAGTCGACGGCGACAGGCCCATGTCGAACACCGAAGTCACGCCAATCTCGAAGCGGTCGCTCTCACGCTTTCGCTTGCGCAGATGGGACCGCAGCACGTTGTGCGCGACGCCGAACAGGTACGTGCGAAACGAAGACCGGCCCTGAAACCGCTCGCGTCCCTCGACACATGCGGTGAACGTGCGTTGCACGAGGTCATCGACGTCGCGATCGATCTTGTTCGCGAAGAAACGACAAATACTGTCGAAGTGGCGCTGGAACAGTTTGCCGCCAGCGTCGCGGTCTCCGCCTCGCCAGGCTTCGAGCAGCTCAAGATCCGCCTCCACGGCGGGAACAGTAGCACTCGTGTTGGTGATCGGCGCCCTACGCAAAGATCCCAGCGCGCTACGAGGATTTGGCTACTATCGGACCACTGCGGCATGATGGGGGCGGGCAATGAGCGAGCCGCCCCACGACACAGACGAGCCGGACGACACCGGGGCCCGTGGCGCCGAAGATGGCGACGCCACCGCGAGCCAGATTGGCGGGGCGCCGATCATCGTGGGCGGCGATCGCATGCGGAAGCAGGTGGCGGCTGCGTTGTTTGGAGACGACGCGCCGACCAGGAAACTCGACGATGCTCCGCCAGCGAGTTTGAGCGGCGATGCCGAGACGATGGCCGCATTGGACGCGCCTGCTTCCACGCAGTCGGAACTATCTGAGTCGGCGATCGGTGAGCGTCTCGGGCGATTTCGCGTGCTCGAGCGGCTGGGGAAGGGTGGCATGGGCGTGGTCTACAGCGCCTACGACCCGCAGCTCGACCGCAAGATCGCGGTGAAGTTGCTGCGTCCGGACGTGCAGGACGGGATGGGGTCGGAGGCCGCGACTGCTCGTCTGCTTCGCGAGGCGCAGGCGATGGCGAAGATCAGCGACCCCAACGTGATCGTGGTCCACGAGGTTGGCGTGCTCAAAGGGCGGGTGTTTCTTGCCATGGAGTTCGTCGACGGCGGGACCCTGGGCAGTTGGATGGCGAAGCGCCCGTCGTGGCGTGAGGTGCTGGAGGTTTTCTTGAAGGCCGGATCCGGTTTGGTTGCGGCGCATCGGGGCGGCCTTGTTCACCGTGACTTCAAGCCTGAGAACGTCCTGATGGGGACGGATGGTCGCGTCCGAGTTGTGGATTTTGGCCTCGCGCGGTCGCTCTTCGACGAAGAGGTCGAAGAGCACAACACGCGGCCGATAGGCGAAGAGCCGGAGCTCGACTCGTTCAATACGCCGCTAACGCGGACGGGCGCGATCATGGGAACGCCCGCGTACATGTCGCCCGAACAACATCTCGGTCGTCCCGCCACCGCACGCGCCGACCAGTTTTCGTTCTGCGTCGCCATGTGGGAGGCGCTGTTTGGCAGCCGTCCGTTCCGAGGGACGTCGCTCGCCGAACTCACCGGCAACGTGCTGGGGGGGG
>JAESSZ010000659.1 GCA_016763875.1 Nannocystaceae bacterium | reverse complement strand
CTCACCGTTCTTGCGACGGTCATGTTGATGCTCGCCGGGTTGCCCATTTATGACGCCATCCTGCACGCAATGTCGACGCTGGGCACCGGGGGGTTCTCCTCGCGCAGCGCAAGCATTGGGGCCTACAATAACCCAGCTGTCGAGTGGATCATCGTGTTGTTCATGCTCGTGGCCGGGCTCAACTTCGGCCTGTACTACGGCATCCTGCGGGGCCGCTGGCGCGACTTCTTTCGCAACTACGAACTGCGCTTCTACCTGTTGGTCAACGTTGCGATCATCGCGGTGGTCGGACTGTCGATCATGCACCTGCATCCCGAGCCGGGCGACAGTCTCCGACATGCGGCTTTCCAAACCCTTGCGGTCACGACGACCACCGGGTTCATGACCGAGGACTTCGAGCAGTACCCCAACGCCGTGCGTTACCTACTGCTGTTGGCGATGTTCATGGGGGGTTGCGCGGGCTCTACCGCGGGCGGCATCAAAGCCTCACGTGTGTACGTGCTGCTCAAGGTTGCGCTGGGCGAGCTACGCTCACTGATCAATCCAAACGTGGTTAGGTCGGTCCGTCTCGGCAGCACCACGATTCCGACGTCGGTCGCCTGGGGCATCGTCGTCTTCGTCACCACCTACTTCCTGATCTTCGCGGTTTGTTCACTTGTCTTAGTTGCGCAAGGGCTCGACTTGGTCACCGCGATGAGCGCCGTGGTGGCGTGTCTTTCAAGTGTTGGGCCCGGGCTGGGCGATGTTGGCCCCACTCAGAACTACGGATTTGTGCCCGGATCAGGAAAACTCCTACTTTCGTTCTGCATGATCGCGGGGCGTCTTGAGATCTTTGCATTGCTGGCGGTGTTTTCGCCGGAATGTTGGAGGCGTTAGACCATGCGGCGCGGATTTGTCGTTCTCGTACTGCTCGCGATGATGGTCGGGCTGCAGACGCTCAAGGCGGAGACGTCGGGCCAAGGCGATCCGCTGACGCTGGCCGCAATCGGGTTTGTCGTACTCGCGGCATTTGCGGTCGCAGAACTTGGGGCCAAAGCGTCGCTGCCCAAGGTCACCGGCTACATCGTTTCCGGCGTCGTGCTTGGCCCCTATGCCGCCTCCGTGCTGTCACACGACATCATTGGCGAGATGGCGATGTTCAAGCAACTCGCGCTTGGCCTCATCGCTATCACGGCGGGTCTCGAACTCGACCTCAAGGGTCTGCGATCGCTTGCCAAGACCCTGAGCGCCACCATTGGCCTGAAGATCATCCTCGGCTTCCTGCTCGTTGGCGGCACCGTGATCGCGGGGGAGATGTTCTTGGGCGTGCTGAACGTCGAAGGCACCTCAGCCCTCTTTGCCGTCGCGCTCGTCATGGGCGCTTTGTCGTTGGGTACCTCGCCTGCAATCGCGCTCGCTATCATTAGCGAGAACAAGGCCAAGGGGCGCTTGACGGACACGGTACTTGGCGCGGCCATCGTCAAGGACATCGTGGTGGTGATCGTGCTCGCTCTCGCGGTCGCCAGCGCCAAAGGGTTGCTTGGCGGCGGTGGTGTCGGCGTTGAGGTACTCGTGCACGTCGGAAAGGAACTTGGGCTTTCGGCGGGCCTCGGCGCGCTGGTCGGTGTCTTGTTGATCGCGTACCTGCGCTGGATCAAGGCGGAGATGCTGCTGTTTGTTGCCGCTGTCGTCCTCGTCGTGGGGCAGATCAGCAATGCGCTGCACCTTGAGCTCCTCCTGGTCTTCATCGTGGCTGGGCTCGTCGTTCGCAACTTCTCCGACCATGAGCACGATCTGCTGCATCCGCTCGAGACCGTCTCGCTCCCGGTGTTCATCGTCTTCTTCACGACTGCGGGGGCCGAGGTCGACCTTCGGGCGACGGTCACCGTCTTGCCGCTGGCCATCGCGGTTTGCAGCGCTCGTGCCGTTGCGTTTGTGATCTCAGGTCGACTGGGTGGTCGCGTTGGTGGTGAACCCGAGCCGGTCCAACGCCTAGCGTGGTTGGGCTACCTGCCTCAGGCTGGCGTCACGCTCGGACTGTTGGCATTGGCGAGTCAGCAGATCCCAGAGCTTGCAGAGCCAATCTTGGCCCTTGGTATGGCCGTCGTGGCGTTGAATCTCTTGGTTGGCCCCATCACCATGCGGCTCGCCTTGCGCAAGGCAGGGGAGATTCCGGGTGACGAAGTCGCCGCGGATGGCAGTGCTCAGCCGCGGCCTGGCGAAGAGGAGACTGGCGCACCGTGGGAGCGACTCCGGGCTCCCGAACTTCGGGCGATCGTCAAAGCCTATGCCGAGGCCGAAGCGGCCGCGATGACAGACTATGTTCGACGGCGGTTGGCGCCATGGGTGGTCGCTCGGAGCGAGCGCCTCGCAGATCCGCTCCCGGACGACGGGGACCATCGCCAGGCGTTGACCGCGATCAACAACGTGCTTGAGCACCTCCCGCCCGACGATGCCCCTGCGCGTGTTGAAGGGGTGCTCAGGCTGTTTGGGAGTCGCGTCGCTGCTCTCGAGAGCATCAGAGCGCAGGTCACCGTGCCGCTCGAACCGGAGTTTCTGCGGCCGCTGCCCGAGGACAGTCTTGGCCATGCGTCTCGCAAGCGCGTCGCTCGAGTTCTTGATGCCCTCCGGTTTCGGTTCTCGAAGCGGACACGCACAGTCCCGGCCCGGGCGGCCACGCGGACCGTGGTCGAACCGCGGTTGGCTCGTGCGCTCGAGGAGACCGTGCGCAACTGGTATCGCGCCGAAGCGCGTATGTTCGAAGAACTCCGCCGCTGTGCATTGGGGACTGTTCCTTCGAGTGAGACGGCGGCCGCAATTCGCGAGATAGGCGAGAGTTTCGTCTCAGACGCGGACGCGGACCTTCAGCTGGCGGTGACCCGCTCCGCCCGGGCACTGGCTCGCAAACTTGCTGTGGTCGGCAGTCCCATCGATTCCGCAGCTCGGGTGCGATACTCCAAAGTCGAGCCAGAGCTAGTTGCGTGGCGTCAGCGGTTGACCTCGGACGCGGAAGCTTGGGCGACGCGCCGCGACGCCGGGGCGAGGCTAGTTGGGGTGGTCAATGAGGTGGCGCTGATCGAGCGTCGTATTCGGGACCTTCTT
>JAESSZ010000658.1 GCA_016763875.1 Nannocystaceae bacterium | reverse complement strand
GGGCTTCCATGCCGCCGCGCGAGCCGTCTGAGGTCGGGGTCGGCGGGAGTTGGAAACCAGCGGGGCTGCCTGGCCCGAGCGCGTTTCATACCCCGGCCGCCGAACGTGACGACCCCTACGGTCCGCGGCCCGCAGGCGTTGCCTCGCTAAGCCTCGATCAGGTCACCCGCTACGCGCTGGACAATCCAGTCATCAAGTCAGCGCAAGAGAAGGTCGTGGCCATGCAAGCGCTGTTGTCCAAGGCAAAGTTCGCCTGGATCCCTGTCGTCGAAACGACCACGACGCTGTCCCCCGGCGCCAACGTACGTTGCGATGACCTGCAGTTGGACGACGGCACCCCCGAGGGATTCGAGTTTCAGTTCTGTCGCTCCGGAGTTGATCCTGACCTCGACATCTCGACGCTCCGCGGCTACTTCGGTCAGTTGTCCCGCGCGGGCGTTCGCTTCACCTTTCGCGCGAACACGGTGCTCCCGCTGGTTTCGTTTGGCCGCAAACTCAAACACGCCAAGAAGCTGGGCAAGGCGGCGGTTGCGATCGCGAAGCTGAAGAAACTCGCCGCAGAGCAGGAGACCGTACTCCTCGTTCGCCAAGCGCACGTCACCCTGCTGTTGGCGCGCGAGAGCCAATCCATCTTGCGGGAAGCCAAAAAGGTCCTCGACAAGGCGTACAACCAAATCATTGACGACGTTGGCGATCCTGACGATTGGGCCGCTGATCCCGACGAGGACGACGGCACGCGGGATCCCGACGACGTGATCAAAGTTGAACTCGCCGCGGTTGAACTCGAGGTCAAGATGCGCGCCGCGCTGAAAGTTGAAGCGCTGGCCCTGTCCGCCCTTTGGGCGCTTGGGGGAAGTGCGGCGCCGAAGGGCTTCAACGTTTCGGCGCGCGGTCTACGTCGCTACGAGATCACCGGGGGCATGTTGCCGGTTACGGACTACATCGACGTCGCACACAGTGCCCGGCCGGAGGCGAAACTTGCGCAAGCGGCGGTCCAGGCCCGCGAAGCGCAAGAGCGGCTCGCTCGCGCGGCGTTTTTGCCCGACATGGGTCTCGCGCTGTCCTTCGGGGTTGCTGTCGCCAACGCCGCCGACCGCGGGATGTCGCAGTTGTACTACCAGGACGGGTTCAACTACTCGCGCTTCACGGCGGCACTGGCGATGCGGTGGCGCTGGGACACGGGGGCTATCTTCGATCTTCGCCGCGCGCGGGCAGAGGTTCGTTCGCAGGAGTACCAGCGGCAAGCCGCAAAACTGCTGCTCGCGCGGGACGTGCATCAGGCCTACCAAGATCTGGTCGAATCGGCAGCAAACATGGACGCGGCCGAGCGGGCGGCAACCCTGGCGTGGCGGCTGGTCTTGTCGCAGCAGCTCAAAGAGGCGGCGGGTGGTGGCGAAGCCTCGGAGCTGCTGCGAAATCTGGAGAAGTGGTACACGAAGCGATTCGAGCGCGCCTCCGCGATCCACGCGCACACCGAGGCGGTCGCCCGGCTGTCGCGCGCGGTTGGCACGGAGATCCTGTCCTCGCCCGTGGTCGCGGCGCCGCCGGTTGCCCTCAGTCCCGCGGCGGCGCGATCTGCGGCTCTCTCAGGCGTCTCTCGCGGGACCCAGCCGCGCTGAACGGGCGTGATCCAGGTCCCAAACCCCGCCAAAACCGGTTCTGCGGTCAATGCGTTCCGTTCACGGGCTGAATACGGCCACGAAAGTCCTCGTCTCAGAGAGGTTCGCGGCGTACTCAACCCTGGTTGCCTTTGTGGCCGATTGGCCAGCACCATGAGGGGCACCCCCCGCCGTCTGGAGTCTTCCATGCGCAAGTTTCTCTCCAAGATCACCCTCGCCTCCGCAGCCCTCGGCTTCTCGGCCCTTGGCTTCTCGGCCGTAGCGTCGGCTGCCCCCGAAGAGACCGCGACGGTGGCTGCTCCCGCGCCCGACGTACTGGCCCCTGACGTATCGGCCCCCGAGCCGGGCACGCAAGTTGGCCCCACGGCGCTGGAGACGTTCAGGAACTCCCAGGCCGCAGTGGACGCCCTCGGTACGACGCCTAACGACACCAAGGTCAGGGCCCTCATCGACGCGTTGCTCGACTACGAGTGGCTCGCGGTAGCCGCCCTGGGTGGCCCCAAGAAGTACAGCAAGCGCTGCGCCGATCGATGCGCCGAGTTCAACGAGTTACTCACCCGCCTGATCCGACGCAACTACCTCAAGCGCATCGCGGCTAAGGAGAACGGCGTGGTCGTGATCATCCGTGAAGAAACGCGGGTTCGCAAAGGCAAGACCATCGCCAAGGTCGACACCATCGTGTCGTTCACCGCAGCTGATGACGGCCGTCCCCAGACCCTTGAAGTCTCGTACATCATGCATCAGGTCGGCCTACGCTGGCAGGTGCGCGACATGCTGACCGACCGTCTCAGCCTGGCCAAGACGTGGAAACACGACTTCACGGAGCTGTACAAAAACGGCGGTATCGACGAGGTGATCACCCGCTTGCAAGGCAAGCTCGGTGACCTCGACGACCTCGCCAAAACTCCGTGAGTCTGTCCCAGTGAATGGGACTCTGACGTACGCGCGGCTGCCGTCTCGGTGATACAAGGGCGGGCGATGCGACGGCCGCAGGTTGGTGCGGCCGCTACGTTGTTGACGCTGCTGACAGCGTTGGCGGCGTGTCGGCCCGATCCCATCGAACTCCAGGGACAGTTCGGGCGTTCGATAGCGCTGGCGACCGGTGATGCATCGCCGCTGCCCCGCCTGGCGTTCATCGATGAGGGCTGTCCGGGTTCGGTGGCCGCAGGCGGGTGTTCGCCCGATAGCGGCCGGGCGTGCGAGTTTCTCCTGATCGACTCGCTCGCGCCGATCACCGCCCTCAAAGACCCCGATGCGCTGCTGGGCACCATTGGGACCGAGTGCCTCGAAGTACGCTCGGCCGGTGGGTTGGCCAGCGATCCGGCGGCGACCGAAGACCTCGAAGCCGCGGTGGCGAGGTTTCGCTTCAACGAGGTACCCGCGATCCGTGCGCCCTCGGACGGCACCGACGACTGGAACTGGCTGGCTGGCGACGGCAGTCACACCGTGGATCCCGCGGGGGTCTTGGGCGGTAACTTGCTGCGCTCGCTGGCGGTCCGCATGCGTGTACCTCGTCGTGGGCGACCCACGGTGACCTTCTACAGCGAGTTTCCTGGCACCGAAGAGAACCTCGCGGACGCCGGTCGCACCTACTTGCCGGTGCAGTTCCCGGGTCGCCTGCTTGGCCGCGAGCTCCCCGACCGCTGCGAGTTGGACGGCGACCGCTGCGAGTTGGGTGGCTTGGCGTTTACCCCCGGCCGGGACAATCTCGCGCTGCAGCCAACCCGCATGGTGCTCGACGCCTGCGTGGCAATGCCCCCCTGCACCGTTCGTTACGAGCGAGACCGTCTCGACCCGTTCACGCCTGGCGAATGCACCGTCGCCCGCGGACCAGAGCTCAAGGGCAGCTGCGTCCGAGCCAGCGAACCGGAGGGCGGGGGCGAAACCGCCAGTCTTGTCCTCGCCTCAGGGGTGCCCGGCATGGTGCTGTTTGCCGACAGCGTGGTGCGCATGTTCGGTCCGCCCGAAGCGCTACCGGCGTGCACGGTTGCGGCCGTGAATGCCGGTACGCGCGCGTGCCCGGTCGGTATCGATGGCGTGCTGCATGTGTCGGGGTGGCCTTCGGCGGGCGAGGACGAGCCGTTGGTTCGCCTGCGAGTCCGCTCGGTGGGGCTTGTGCCCGGCGTGGTGGACACCCGCGACGTCACGCCGTGCGAGCGCGCCGATGTCCGTCGCAACGCAGCCCTTGAACAGTGCGTTCGATTTGTCGAGGCCGCCGAAGCGGCGGGTGACGTTCGCAACACCTTTCCTCCGTTCTCCGCCCTCGCGGATGCCGACGACGGCGAGGGCCACAACGACGACCCCGCGGCGAGTTCGCTGGTGACGTTGGGCGAGGCCAGTTTTCCGTTGGGCGCCGAGGATCCCAACCCCGAGCGATGGATCGACGTCACGGTCCTGCCCGAGACCCATCCGCTGGTCACGGCACTGCGCCGCGATGTGTCGCCGGAAGCGGTGCAACCCGACGGGCTGTTGGGCACGGTGCTTTTTGACGACACCGAAACCGTGCTCGACTACACCGACCCCAACCCTGGGGTGCGGCTGTCGTGTCTCGACCCGCGCAGTGGCGACTGTTTCGCGGCGCCCGACTGCCGGACCGACGGGCAGCCCGCATGCTGCTTCGGCATGCCCCTCGAACTCGTCGTCGACTGGATCGTCATCGGAGAGGACGACACCTGCTGCGGTGCGCTATCTGCGGGGGAGCTGTCCGAGGTCAAGAACCTCGGCCGCTGTCTCGGCGTCAGTCCCCCGTAGCGGCCTTGAGAGCCCCCTGCGGGCGACGACTCAAGATGCGCCAAAGGCGCCAGCTAACACTTTAGGCTCCCCACGCGTTATCAAACCACCCGACACGCCCGCGCCGTAGTGCGGCATTGTGACGGGGACAGCCTGCCGACCGGTTTGCAGGTCCGCCCGATTCAACAAGACATTCGACCCGATGACCGCCACGATGATCAACCTGATGATCAACCCGTCGATCGCCACGATGCCGCTCGTGGCCGGGGCTATCGACGTGATGCCCGACCTCTCCCAGGGCGGGATTGTCCCGTACGCCGCCGCGTTCCTCGCTGGGGTGGCGGTCGACCTGACGCCGTGCGTCTTCCCGTTGATCCCGATCACCGTCTCGGTGTTTGGCGCCAAGGGGGTCTCGCGCGGTCGTGCGCTGTACCTCGCGAGCGCCTACGTGCTGGGCATGGCCACGCTGTACACCACGCTCGGTGTCGTCGTGGCGATGACCGGCGCGGCGTTCGGTGCGTGGTTGGCCAACCCCTGGGTCGTGCTGCCGATCACGGCCGTCTTGCTGGCGTTGGCAGCCAGCATGTTCGGCGCCTTTGACCTGCAGTTGCCGACCTCGATACAGAACAAGCTCAACACCGTCGGGGGGGCGGGCCCAATCGGGGCGTTCTTGATGGGCTTGGTTTCTGGGTTTATCTCGGCCCCCTGTTCGGGCCCGGTGCTCGTTTCCATTCTGACGTACATCGCAGCGTCGACCGCTGATGGCGGCAGTGTCGCTTACGGTGGCTCGCTGCTCTTCGTCTATGCGCTGGGCATGGGCACGTTGTTCTTCGCAGTGGCCTTGGGGGCAAGCTTGTTCCGACCGGGCCGCTGGATGGAAAACGTCAAGAGCGTCTTCGGCGTGCTGCTGCTGGTGATGTCGCTATGGTTTTTGCGACCCCTGTCGTCTCAACTCGAGAACTTCATCCTCAACCCGAGCTGGGGCATGTGGGTTGGCATCACGCTCGTGTTGGTGGGCGTCGGCTCTGGGGCCGTGCACCTTTCGTTTCACGCTGCAGGGGCTGAGCGCTTGCGCAAGGGGGTCGCGGTGGCAGTGACCACCTTCGGCGCGATCGTGGCCGTCAACAACTTCGTGTACGCGCCGCCCGCCGACTGGCACAAGGTCAAGGACGCGGCCGGACTGGCATCCGAACTCGCCAACGGCGATGAATCCGGCAAGCTGGTGATGGTCGACTTTGCCGCCAGCTGGTGCCTTCCCTGCAAAGAGATGGACCTGCTGACGTTCGGCGACGAGCGCGTCGCTCCGCGGCTGGGGCGGGATTTCTACCTGATCAAGGTGGACGTCACCGAGGGCAGCGACGAGCAGACGACGATGCAGGAGGCGTTTGGCGCCCAGAGTTTGCCCAGTGTCGTGATCTACAGAGCAGGGGCGGACCTCTCGGCCCACGCTAGCAAGCCTGGCCGGGGTGAGACGATGCCGGAGCCCGCCGTTCGCTTCCGGACCTTCGTCAACGCCGACGAGTTTCTCGGCAAGATCGACGCACTGTAGCCGCGCGGCAGCGACCGACCGCGCCGCATCGCGGTCATCCGAGTAGCTTCTCGAGTCGTGCGCGATCGAACCCTGTAATCAAGGTGTCGCCGACTTCGATCACGGGCACCGAACCCTTCCAGCCGCCTTGTTTCGCCGCTTTTGCTTTGAGTTCGGCGGCAGCACCACGATCTTTCTCGACGTCCTTGGTCTCGTACGCCACGCCTTTCTTTTTCAGATAGGCCTCGAGCTTTTTGCAGACCCCGCACCACGCGGTCTTGTAGACGACGACGGTACCTGCGGGCGCGGCGGGGAGTTGCTCGGGCGGCTCAAGCCCTTCGGGCACCGTGACCTTGGAAGACAGTCCCTGCCCCAGCGCCAGTTCCTCGAAGTCCGCGCGCGCAACCGTCGATAGTTGGAACTCCCCGTCGGCGTCCGGCTTGCGCAGGTTGGCCACCCACACCGAGCCGGCGGGCGCGTCCGGCCCCGACAGCAGTTTCACCCGCACCATGCCGCGGCTCGCCTCAGGCACCGCGTCGAGTTTGCTGCTGTCGGCAAACGCTCCCTTGTCGCCAGCGAACGTAAGGACGAACGCGGCGTCGGTGGTCGACAACCGTGGCGCGTCGCTGGCGGCTTCCGCGGCGCCAGCGGAGTCTTTGTGCGCCTGATCGGGCGCGGCAGGAGGCGCCGGTGGTTTTTCGTCCTCACGGCCCAGCGGGCCCAGCAGGGCGGCCAGAGCCACGACGACGAGGGGACGCCAACCAGGTGCGCCGACCGTGCGTTTTGCGACTGTGGAGAAGCGCGGAGTGGCGATACGCGTGTGTGTCCGATCCATGGCCGTGATCCCGTCGCGGGAGTATAGCGGCTGCTATAAGCGTCGGAAGCCCCTGAGTTATGGCGCGCTTTGCTTTCGGCCCTCGCGGACAAGACCGCGCACTGTTCGCTTTGCTGCGCGGCGTCGCCGTGTTGTTTGGGCTATCGATCGCGGCCATCGCGTTGGGCTACTCGGCGTATCTCAACTTCACGGATCTCGATCCTCCCGAGGTATCCGTCACCCCCAGCGTGTTCGAGGTTGACCCGACCGGACGACGCTTGTCCTACGGCCGGTCGTGGCTCGATCGCGACGGCAAGCTGTGGCGCCTCTACCTTGAAGGCGATCCGGTGGAGATGGGCGATGCGCGTGGTCGCCTGACGGCACGTCTTTTTTCTCAGCTCGATAACCAGGTGCGCGACGTCGTTGACCAACGCTACGGCGCATGGCTTGAGGCCTGGACCGCCGCCATGGTGCTGCGTTGGGACTACCGCGGCGCCGACAGTTTTATCGACGAGAGCCACCGAGCTGAACTCGCCGCGATGGCTCTGGCGCTGCCCGAGGCCGACGGCGATCGCCTCGACGCCTACCATCGCTTGTTCCTGTACCAGTGCGCTCACGGACTGGGGCAGCAACTCGACGACGTATTGCTCGAGGGCAGCATGTTTGCGGTCGCGCACAAGCGCAGCAGCAGCGGCGAACCCGGCAACCTCGTCATTGGCCGGACGCTGTCGATCGACCTCGAACGTGGCACCGAACCCGACAGGATCGTGACCTTCCATCGCCCTGACGGACGCTACCCGTTCGTTTCGGTCGGCTGGGCGGGGCTGGTTGGCGTGGTCACGGGGATCAATGCACGTGGCATCGTCGTCACGCTCAACGCTGCGCGGACCGACGACCCGCTTGAGGAGGGCTCCCCCCTCCCCCTGGTCCTACGAGATGTGCTTGAACGCGCCGACACTCTCGAACAGGCCGTGCAAATGCTTCAAGACGCCCAGTTGCGGACCTCTGGCATCGTGCTGGTCGGCGACGGGGTTCAGCGCCAGGCGGTGGTGGTCGAGTTGTCGGCCCGTGATCGCGAAGATCGCCGCGTCGTGCGTGGGCAAGACGAGGCGACGGTGTGGGCCACCAACCATATGACCGCCGAGGCGTTTGAAAGCGACTCTGCCAACGACTGGGTGAAACGCTACACATCCAGCGGCT
>JAESSZ010000657.1 GCA_016763875.1 Nannocystaceae bacterium | reverse complement strand
GTCCGTAAGCGGCTCGCCAAAGCCAGCGTCGAGCGGATCCGCGACGGCAGCCGAAAGGGGCTTGCGGGGTCGGAGCTCAAAGTCCGGGTCCGCGACGGCTACCGTGACCTCGCCAGACGTTTCGGATTCCCGCTGCTGTGTGCCGAACGGGCAACGCCGCAGCAGATGACGCAGCGTGTGATCTCGCTGCTCGAACGCGGCAGCTTCGAGCAGACCGAACTCGACGAACGCCCGCTTTGGGAGGTCGAGCCGGAGCAAAGCTTCGAGGATGCGTTGTCGCAACTGCCGCCCTCGTTGCAGTTGTACTTTTCTCGACGATTGGAGGTCGGCCGCAGCGAACGCGCGGCACTCTACGAAGCGATGCAACGCGCGGTGGTGTGGGCCGCCGATCCGGGGGATCCGATCTTGGACCGGATCCGGGGATTGGACGACACCCTGGCACTCGCCCGACTGGCCACCGTACCGCTGCGACCCGACGGACCGCGGCGCAGGCTGGCCAACCGATACCCGGTGGCCGTCGCGCGCAGTCTCAAAGGTCTCGTCGACGAGCAAGCCGACGCGCTCCGGACAGAGCTGGCCAGCGAGGCCCCGGGGGCGGTGCTCGAGAGTCTCGCGGGGCGCAACGACGCCTTCGCGCTCACGCTCCGTGAACGCTGCTGGTCACACGCTGACGCCCACGAGCGCGCGGGAGCACTGGTGGGCCTGGCGGACAAAGCGGCGTGGCGTCTTCGGCAGCAAGTCCTCGCCGAGGACCCCGCAGTCACCATCGCCAACATGTTCGGCCTCCAAGGAGCACAGTGCGACGAGATCCTGGAGACGTTTGCGCCACACGCCCCCAAGGCCGTCCTGCGTGCGATTCAGGGTCGCAGCGACGCCCTGGCTCATCGCATGCGAGGCGAGCTGATCGAGACCGGTCGCGAGGTCATCGACAGCATTCGTGGGTTGGCAGACCCGCAATCCTTCGCGCTGCGCGAGCAGTGTCTGCAGCGTTGGCCGTCGTCGGTCGCATGGAGTCTCCTGGGTCTTGCCGACGATTCCCGGACCGCCCCCATGCTGCAACGCTGTCGCGAGGTCGCACCGGGAGACCTCTTCCTCAAGCGGCGCCTGCATATTCTCGAGAATGTTCGGTTTCTAGGCGTGCCGACGCACGCAACAGGAGATGAATTTGATGGTTAGAACAGTGTCGATGCGACGCAAGACGACAGTTTTTCTATTCACGCTCGCCATCGTTTCGGCGTGCGGACAGGAAACGCCTCCTGGCACAGACGGCACCTCGACGTCTCCGTCGACGGAAACCGGCGATCCGGTGGCGACATCGACGGGGTCCGCGGACGACACGTCCGTGATGATGGGTGGCGAGTACGACAGCTACTATCCGTTGATCGATGGTGCATCCTGGACGTACGTAGCAACGAACTCGATGGGCCAGGCTACCGGCACGGAGATTGTGGACGCAGTGGCTACCGAGTGGGATGGCAAGACGGGCGTGGTCTTGACCGACAATCCCAACGGAAACGGGGAGTTCACGCAAAGCACGATCGTACGAGACGGAACAATCGCGTACCGAGTCCACAAGGTGGTGGGCACACAGACGCAGCCGAATCTGATCGTGGACTACACCCCAGGGTTCACTCGCTTCGATGACGCGTGGACCGATGTTGGCGTCAAAGGCGAGCGAGTCTACGTGCGCGTGGAAAGCGACGGTGACGGACTCAATCCCGACACCGAAGATCGCGGGCACACGTACGAAGTCACGGCCGTTGACGAAGAGGTCACCGTCGCGGCGGGGACGTTTTCGTGCATCGTCGTCGAGCGTACCCGTACGACTGGCGCCACCGCAGGCGAGCGCGTGGTGTTCTGGTACGCCAAGGGCGTCGGGAAAGTCAGGGAAGAACGACCGGCCGACAATCGCATCGAGGAGCTTATTGCCGTCTCGATTCCCGGAGGTGTTGTCTTGCCGTGAGTGCCCATGGGCACACCACGGCGGACCAAGCCGGCCAGGCCGACCTCTTTACGGCTCGCGTTGAGCGGAAGTACTTCCTGCCCAAGTCTTCGGCGCGTGCGTTCGTCGCCGGCATGAATGAGGCGTTGTCGGTGCACCGCTTTGTGGGGCTACACGCCAACACGCTGCCGCGACCGGTCCATTTCGTGTCGACGCTGTACTTCGACAATCAGGAGCGCGACTTTGCGAGAGCCTGCCTCGACGAGCGCAATGGCACCAAGATCCGCGTCCGCGAGTACTACGACGAGCATCCTGATCTGGCCGAACTTGCGACCTCGTCGCGGGACATGATCCGCGTCCAGCCCACGATCTGGTTGGAAGTCACAGGACACACGGAAGGGCACAGCCACAAACATCGATCTGCCGTCGATGTCGCCCAGCTCAGCGAGCTATTCGCTGCGGACTCGATCAGCTCATGGTTGCGTCGGTACGCCGCCGCGCTGCCGAGCAAGGAGCTTCACGGATTGCTGGCGGAGATAGGCACGCTGTGCGATCGCCACGCCACTCCGGTGGGTCCCGACTGCGTGGTTCGCTACCGCCGCCGCGCGTGGCAAGACGAGCAAGGTTCTGTGCGCGTCACCTTCGACTCGCAGGTGGCGTTCTTTCCTGCACCCGCCAGCGGTCGCACATACCAAGGCTCGTTGCGTGAGGCTGTGGTCGACGACGCCGCGGGATCGCTGGACAGCTACCTCGTCGAAGTCAAATGTGTCGGTACCGCGCCCGCGTGGCTGGATGCGTTGTGCCGTGACGCCAAGCTCATGCCCGCGCAGATCTCAGGGCGCAGCTTCAGCAAGTTTCTCGCGGCCTCGCGAGCAGTCCACGGTGGCTTGTGATCGGAGGCCGCGCCTGGCGCACGCTGGCGGGCATCGGGGCGCTGCTGCTGACGGTGGTGTACCTCGTATCGTGGTGGACCGAGGCTGCGTCTCCGTCCTTTGACTCGCACGGCGCGATGGTGGGCGATGGTCCACGCATCGTGGACATACGGCCTGACCGACCGACGCCTGGCGGTACCGTCGTCGTTCGGTACACCTTTGCGGGTCCCGCCGAGCTGGCCCAATCCCAAGCGCTCATCCTGCAGGTAGCCGGGGAGAGCGGACGGCTGTCGGAGCCTTGGCAGGAAGTCGAGCCCATTTCACGATCGCGAAATGCGGCCGTCTTTCGGCTGCCATCCGATCTCAAACCAGGGATCGGGAACATTCGGCTCGAGGCGGGCGGGCGCGTCAGCGAGGTCAGGGTACTTCGGGTCGCGGCCTCGGGCAGCCGCAAGGTGCTTCGCAATCTTCTTGGAGGCCTCGGGTTGGTCCTGCTGGGCCTGGCGGTCTTCTCGCATGCTTTCCGACGCGCCACGGGCAGCGCACTCATCGATAGGATCGCCGGTTTGTGCTCCAGTGGTCTACGAAGCGTCGTGGCGGGGGCGAGTGCTGGAGGCCTGACACAGCTGTCGAGCTTTGCCGCGACCGT
>JAESSZ010000656.1 GCA_016763875.1 Nannocystaceae bacterium | reverse complement strand
GGCCTCGCCCTTTTTGCGGTCGCGGGACTGGCATGCTCGGCCTTTTTCCCGATCACGCTCGCGTTGGCGACCCAGCGGTTTCCTGGGCGTGCACCGGCTATAGCCTCGGTGCTTGTGGCCACGCTCGCCGTTGGCATCGGCTCCGGGTCGTTCCTCCTGGGCGCCCTGCGGGAGCTGGCATCCTTCGATATGTTGTATCGGATCTCGGCACTGTATGCGCTGCTGCTGTGGGCCATCGCGCGTGGCATCGGGAAGGCCTCCGGCGACGCCAAAACCTGAACCGGCTCAGCGGCCCCCGACGCGCTACGGCTTGGTCAGACCATCGGCGACTGTCGCCGTGTAGACTTGATCTTTGGGTAGGCCACGAGCGACCAGCGCTTTGGCCTTCTCCAGTTCTTCATTGATGACCACCTCAAACGCGGTCGCCGGCTGCGCGCCTGACAAGAATCGACCGTTGATGAAAAACGCGGGCGTGCCACGAACGCCGAGCGTCGTCCCCTGGGCCTGCATGTCCTGCACCCGCGCCCGGATCTTGTCCGAACGCATGTCCCGCTTGAACTGCTTGGTATTGAGCGCGAGTTGGCGCGCCCACTTGATGAAGTTCGCCTCGGTCAGGTTCTTGCTGTTGTTGAACAGCTTGTCGTGCATCTTCCAGAACTTACCCTGCTGGCCCGCAGCCTCAGCCGCAAGCGCCGCTGGCATTGCCTGGTTGTGGAACGTCAACGGATTGTGCTTCATCACGATCCGCAGGTTTTTCCCGTACGTCGCGCGCAAGGTGACCAGCGTTGACTCGGCCCGCTTGCAGTAGGGGCACTGGTAGTCGCTCCACTGCACGATCGTAACCAAGGCCTTTGCATTGCCACGGGCGTGCGCGTCACCGAGTTCGACCTTGTACACGCGCGCGGGGTCGGGTCGGGCCGGGCGGGCAGGCTCCTTCCTCTCGTCGAGCCTGGTCTCCAGGCGTCGGAGTTCCTCGGTGACCTGATAGAAGTTGTCCTCGGTCTCCGCGAGGCGATGCCCAAGCTCAGCGAGCGCGGCAAGGACCGCGTCCGCATCGCTCGTCGTCGACGATGCGGCGGGGCTCTGTACGGGCGACACGGGACCGGGCGCGGGCCCCTTCTTTGCGCAAGACGCCACGCCTGAGATCAACGCTGCCGTGGCTAGTAGTCGAACAAGACGCATGGCCGACGACCGTACCACGCGTCGCGCACCGATATGAATCGGGGCGAGGCGCGTTGTTTGTGGGCAGACGGGCTGAGCGAATCCCCTCGCCCGTCACGAGAAAACCCATGAAATACCTATTGCTCGGAGCCGCCATTGCGCTTCCGTTGACCCTGGCTTGCGACCAGCAGCCCACCCCCAAACTCCCGGACCTCGCTGCAGACGCGATAGCGGAGCAGCACGATGACCCCGACGGACCTGCTGCGGCCCCCGTCGTCAAGAACGCACCCTCGGTTGGAACACCGGTCGACGCCGTCGCACTCGCCAACGGCGAAACACAGGGCCGAGGCGTTCGTGGCGGCGAGAATGCCAAGGTTCAGGTCATGGTGTTCAGCGATTTTGAGTGCCCCTACTGCACCAAACTCGTGCCATCGCTCGAAGAAGTGACCGAAACCTACGGTGACGATGTCAGCGTGACGTTCAAGCAAATGCCGCTCTCGTTTCATGCTTCGGCGGAGCCCGCCGCCCGCGCGTCCCTTGCCGCAAAAGAACAGGGGAAATTCTGGGAGATGCACGACGCACTCTTCGCCAGCCCGGCCGAAGTAAAGGCCGGGAACTTCGGCGCCATCGCAAAGAAAATCGGCCTCGATGTCGAGCGGTTTGAACACGACATGGACGACCCGGAGCTCGCCAAACAAATACAGCGGGACATAGAAGATGCAAAGGCCCTCGGGATCCGAGGAACACCATCCATGGTGATCGGCGACCAGCTCGTTGTTGGTGCGCGGCCGCTGCCGGAGATCTTCGCTGTCATCGATGCAGAGCTGGCTGGCGGATAGGCGGAACGGCGACTGTCCCCGCGGCGATGGGCACGGCCACTTGCGAGGCGCTCAGTCCTCGTTTTCGAGCGCGTGCCAAAGGAAGCCGGTACAGCGTCAGCGCCCAATGAACGGAGGCGGTCTCAGACTCCCCCAGGTGCAACGTGTCCTCGAACGCTCCACGCCCCGGTGGTGGCACACGAGTGTCCTCGACCGTGCGCACGTGCGAGGCCTGGCCATCGTCATCGGCGGTCCGTGCCAACCATCGTTGCATTGACACCGACGCCTGAGCGCCGCCATCGGTCCGGACCGACAGTACGGCGCGACGAAAGACATCTCCAGTGGGAAAGGCATGGCCAATTCGGCGCGCTGTGACCTTCACGTGCACGTCCAGTCCCGCGGCGCTCCACGACGGGTGCACCACGACATCGACCGCCGACGCCATTAGCGATGGGTCGTTCAACCCCAAAAACACGTGGCCTCCCGAGGCGCCCCGTCGTGGCATGTGACAGTCCGTGCAGGTCTCGCCCCGTTCTGCATACTGGCTGCTCGCCCATTCGTCGACGGTCGCCTGGAGTAGCTCGGTGGGGTCGTGGATCCCGTCGTCGGTGAACTCAAACTGATGACACCACCCGCACGCCGTCACGCCGTTGAGCGAGGGATCGACTAGCAGCGGATGTGCAGCCGCGGCGGCCTCCGATGATGCAGAGACGACGATTGCCCCGTCCCGAACATGGCACGTGGCGCAATCGATCCCGTGCTCGCGTCCGGCCTCGCCGGCCGGGTCGTGACACCCTCGGCATGAGGCTGCAGGCGCTGCCGCATACTCCGCGACGAACACAGGATCGTCCCAGGCGTGGGCGTGCAGCGATCCGCGCCACTGGCGGGCAGCCTTTGGATGACAGCTCGCGCAGGCCGCGGGGTCGAGTCCGATGGCCCCGACACGATCATGCCCGTCCGGGGAGATGACAATACTGGAGACGACAATACCCGAAGCAACGAAGGCCCCGAACAAGCCGACGACAAACGCCACCCTCAGTGGCCAGACTTCGTGGGCAGCCACCGGTCCTCACTTGGGCTGTACAGCAACGTCTCAGACCGCAGCGTCAGCTCGGACTCGTCGTCGTCCAGTTCAAGATCGTCCAGCTTCGGGAACGCTTCGTTGTCGAAGTCCGGCCCCTCCATGCCTTCCATGACGGCAGTCTGCACAACCAGGTCAGGATGCCCATCGTGGTCGACGTCCTCGAAGCGAAATCGCTTCGCCTCTTGTTCCTCTGGCGTGAGCTCGAGCATGACCCAACCGAACGCCATCTCGAACTGGGCCGGTCCTTGCAGCTGGGCGATGCGAACAAAACGCCCGCCTTCGGTCAGCGCGCCCTCGCGGAACGCCTCGGTCTCGCGGTACCAGGTCGCATCGACGATCACTTCCGGCTCACCATCGCGGTCAAAGTCCTTGGACTCCATACGACGGACCTTGCCGATTGAACACGCGCCTTTCATGATCGATTCGGGCTCGTCAATCGTCAGCTCGGTGCCGAAATGTGCGCGCACCAAGAACTGCTTGGTACAACTCATCTCGTTCGAGGACTCGTCATCCGGGTCACCGCGTAGTTTCTTGCGGCACGCCTTCTTCGTCGACTTCAGCATGCAAGCGTCGAAACGGGTGTACTCGTACACAACCCACGCGAGGGTCTCCTCGCCATGGTCTGAGATCACCGAGCCGCGGATGATGGTCTTGACTCCGTGCTGCGCGAGCAACAGCGTATTGAGACGCGATCGCTGTTTGTTGTTGAGAGGACTGACGGAGCCTGGCGAAGGCGTTAGCGGACCGTCGGCGACCTCGGGTTCATACTCCGCGGGGACCGTCGGTGGGTGCAGCGGTCTCGGGGTCGTGGGTTTGACCGTACCGGGCGGCTCGTAGGCCTCGCCCCGCAACACGGGTTCGAACCAATCCTTGGTGCGCATCCCAGCCAGGTCGGCATCGCGCCGCGCCTTCCCAGAAACCGCCCCAGAGTCGCGCGACACGGCCTCCACCAAACCGAGTCTCGTGTGCGCCTCCTCGCCCCCCAACGCCGCGGCGCACGCGAGGTTGAACGGGTGCTTCCACGCGGGATCCGACAACGCGGCCTGGGCAAAGTTCGACTGCGCCTTGTCGTAGCGTTTGGCCTTGTAGTGCGACCAAGCCGTTTTTGACGGTTCCTCGGTGGCAGGCTCCTCCGCCGCCAAACTCTCGAGGGTGTCGGCAGTCGGAACGACGACAGCCGGCATCACGGGCTCGGGTCTTACAGGGGACGCCTGCGATGCCGCTGGAGACTTTGCGGTCGCAGGTGCCTGCATTGGGGCCGTTTCGGCGGCTTTGGTGGCCTCGACCTCCGCCACCCCTGCGGCCGCCTTGGGTGGCGTGTCCCCGTCACACGCCCCGACAAGCGAGAGCAGCAACGTGCAGAGCCAAGCCCTGAACCAAGGCGTCGTCATACGGGTATCGTACCCACAACCCCTAAAGCGTTCCTTCGCGCCACAAGAAAGAATGTTCCCTGGATTCGCCGCCCCTGTCGACCACATTGCGGAAATACCGAGAAAAGCCACCGATCGATGCAACGCTTCCGGGGGCGGCGGCAAGTAGGGGGCGAACGATGACCACATTCGACCCCTCGCAGCTCGCTCTCGCCGACCTTCGGTGGCTGCAGCGTTTCGCAACCGCTCTGGCCTCCAGTGGCGACGACGCCGACGACCTCGTACAGGAAACCCTGGTCGAGGCGTGGGCACACGAGCCCGACGTCCAAGATCGACCGTTGCGTCCTTGGCTCGCGAGTGTCCTGCGCAATCGCTACCGCATGCTCACTCGCGGGCAGCGGCGGCGAACCCAGCGCGAAGCTCAGGCCGTAGCGTCCGCTGAACCCAAGAGCGCCGAGCAGGTACACGCTCGCCTCGAAGTTCTCGAGCGGCTCGTGCACGAGATCCGCACGCTTCCCGAGACGCAGCAAGTCCTCATCGTTCGACGTTTCTTTGCAGGGGAGAGCCCGACCGAGATCGGCCGTTCGCTCAATGTCCCCGCGGCAACGATCCGCTCGAAACTCCATCGATCGCTCCAGCGCCTCCGCACGGGTCTGGACGAGAAGTTTGGAGATCGCTCGACGTGGGCCGTTGTCGTTGCCGGGGTCCCAATGGTGGGGCCTGCAGCGACGCCACCCATACCCGCAGGAAGTCCAACGATGAGCATCACAATCAAGATCGCAGCCCTTTGTGCCGCAACCACCGCCACCGCAGGAGGTGCACTGTGGATGGACGCGACTCCCAAGCAGAACACGGTCGCGGCACACACCGCCGCCACGGCCACAGAGGCGACGCAGAGCAAACCCAGGAGCGAGACGCCCGTTGCCACTTGGAGCGTGCGTAGGTCCAAGATTCGCGCGGCCCTTGAGGCACAACCCGAAGGCATCGGGGACGCAACTCCCGACGTCGACTACTTCGAGGGCAAGGAGGAGCTTGTCGACAACGTGAACGAGGTTTTCGCCGAGTGTCTCGCCGACATCGGCGAGGAAGAAGCGAGCGCCCTCACGCTGTCGGTCCATTGGATCGGGGCACCGGATATCGGCACGATCGTGGACTCGGTCGAGGTTCTGCGGTCCGAGGACAAGGCCCCCGAGCTGGTCGAATGCATCGTCGAGTCGATGCACAGCTACGTCGGCCCGGCCCCCGAGGTCGCATTTAGAAAGACCTACACCCAGTCGAGCGTGCTGCGCGGTGGAAAGCACGCAAGCAGCCGGAACATCATCGAGGCAATCGTAGGCGCACACGTCGGCGAAGTTCGGTTCTGCGCGAAGAAAGGCGAGCCCGACCTCGAGGGCTCGGTGGCGTACGCGATGACGTTTGACACGGACGGGACCGTCCTAAGCTCGACGCCAGGCTCAACCGCGCTGCCCAACGAGGTCGTCAGCTGCATTACGACGGCGACGAAGCGCTGGAAGTTTCCTGAGTTCGAGGAGCGAGGGCCCTACGCGATCACCTTCGACTTTCCGATAGGCGAACAAGCCGAGTGAAGCACCCAGCGCCCAGACAGTCAGCGCTTCGCCGCGCGCCGCTTGGGATCGCCGCCCTCGCAGAGACTCGACTGGCGCCCGCACCCCGACAACCGCAGGTCCGCCACCGTGGCGGGCAGGCTGGCAGCGTACTGCACACGTAGTTCCTTTCTACCGGCGAGCTGCAGCACGAACCGGTAGTCGTCGGTCACAAACAACACCACCACGAGGAACTTCGACGCCTCGCTTCCGGGCGGCGTGTAGTCGAAGTCAAATCGGGTTCCGACGACGCCGTCACCGGAGACCGTCGACTTGGTCTCGACCAGGGCGTAGTCACGACTCTTGAGCTTGTTCTGTAGGTCGGCCCCCCAGAACCTCAGGCTGCCGCCCTTCACGTTGTCGAACACGGACATGCTCATCCCGACGTTGTCGGCGGCTTTCAACCGCGTGCTCCGCCAGTCGTCCTCGACCGTCGCAAACCCGGGCGGCGGTTGCAGATCGTAGAGCCTGGAGGAGCAACCCGAGCCGAGCGCTCCTATGACAAGCGCCATTGCCAATCGTGATCTCATCGCCATTCCACCGACTCCACGCCGATCGAGTCTACCCACGGGAAGGGGTCGTTGCTCGACGGTGGCTCAATGTCCCTAAGGAGCTCGGCGACCTCGATGGAGAGCGCCGAGTAGCGAACCCGCGAGTGCATGAGGCGCTCGCGGCCAAGCGCTTTTTCGAGTTC
>JAESSZ010000655.1 GCA_016763875.1 Nannocystaceae bacterium | reverse complement strand
GTGCGGGCGAGCCCTCCGCGAGCGGCGAGACGGGTGCACCCGCCACGAACACAACGGGCACCGTGGTGAGCACAACGAGCGGCGCAGCGGACAGCGGTGACGACTCGGCGGAGTCCTCATCGGGCGGCGGCGAGTTTGGCGAGGACGGGATCATGGGCGAGTGCTCCTTGTTTGAGCAGGATTGCCCCAATGGCGAGAGCTGTCAGCCTTGGTCGGACACACCCGATTTGGTGCCCGACGATATCCGTTGCTGCCTCAATCTCGGCGGCGGAACGCTTGGACTCCATGGCGAGCCGTGCCAGGTCCAGGACTACTTCGGAAGCTGCGTCGATGACTGCGCTCCGGGGCACATGTGCTTCGACATCGACAACGACGGTGAGGGGACCTGCCAGAAGTTCTGCGGCGGCACACCGGCCAATCCCGTGTGCAAGCTCGACGAGTCTTGCTTCATCTACTTCGCCGGCGTGCCGTTCTGCTTCGACAAGTGCGACCCGTTGGTGCAGGACTGCGTTGAGGGCGAGGGCTGCTATCCAGACGAGGAGGCGCCGGGCGGCATTGGGTTCAGCTGCCTTCCCACGGTGGGTTCAGGGAGGCTCGGCGACCCGTGCTGGCTTCTGAGCAACTGCGAGCCTGGCCTGCTGTGCATCTCGCCGGACTCGATCCCCGACTGCCCGGACTTTGCGGGCTGCTGCAGCGCGATCTGTGACACCAGCCAGCCCGAGACGTGCGACGACATCGTGCCGGGCACCCAGTGCGTCAACTGGTACTACGCGGGCCAAAGGCCCCCCTCGGCGGCGCTACAAAACGTCGGCGCGTGCGTCATCGCGCCCTAGCCGGCCCTGCAACGGGCGGCCGGCGGTCCGCCCAAACCGAGCCCCGCCGGCCAGCTCAGCGTTCTCAACTTCGACTTGGCTGGGTGCGGCTGGGTGCGGCCATCGCGCACGGTCCGCGTCCCGGCCCAAATCAAATCACCGCTTCGGATCGCCTATACGCGCACACCGATGGATAGATTGGCCGACCCACTCTTTTCGCCATGACTACCGTCGATGCCCCACCCAAGGAAGGTTGACTCAGTCGACCTGGGGCGTACCAACTTCAGCTCAGAGACACACGGCAGCGAAGTCCTGGCAGCAGTCTTCAAACTCAAGGCAGGTGTCCTCGCAGAAACATCCTCCCTGGTCGTCTGACATGCCGCATTTTCCAACGCACGACGGATTGTTGCCACCACCACCACCGTTGTCACCACCGTCGTTGTCACCACCACCGTCGCCGTTGCCATCGCATGATGCGGCGTAGTCCGAGCAGCAGTCACCCGTCTCTACACACTGCGCGTCACAGTAGCAACTTGTGCCCGCTGAGCCTTCGCCGCCGCAGTTTCCCGCACACGAACCGGCACCGTTGCCGCCATCGCCGTCGCCGTCGCCGTTGTCACCGTCGCCGTTGTCGCCACCGCCGCAAGTCGCCGCGTGGTCACTGCAGCAGTCCTTATTGTCGGTGCACAGCTCGTCGCAGTAACACTCTACGTTGTCGGCCCCACTCTGCGCCTCGGCCGAGCCACAACGACCCGAGCACGAAGGTGCGCCTTGATCACCATCGTTCCCGTTGTCATCACCGTTCCCGTTGTCGCCGCCGTCACCGCAGTGCATCGGCCGGTCTGAACAGCAGTCGCCGTACTCGACGCAACCGGCATCGCAATAACACGAGTTGCCGGCCCCAGCATCGACGGGGTCTGAACTCGCGCAGCGATTCTCGCACGAACCGTCGACGACCGCTCCGTCACCGCCGTTGTCCGCGTCATCTTCTTTGCCGCCACCGTTGGCGTACATCGCTTCCACTGCGGCAACATCACCAGCGGACAGACTGGTCGTCTCGGCGATGAGACCGCCCCCGGTCTTGGTCATCGTGGGTTTCGCCGGATCCTTTGCAAACGCGTCGGACGGATAGTGCATGATCGAGTTGTAGTCGTACGCCCCTCGATCCTTTCCGGGGTCCCCAGACTTTGTGTACTTGTCGAACTGGGAGGCCATCCCGTCTTGAACGTTGCCCCAGTCGATGTCGACATGGCTGTCACGGTCCGCCCGCGTCTGTTCATGGAACAATCCGAGGGCATGACCGAACTCGTGCAACGCAGTGGCTTCGAACTGGCACCCGGGCCCGAGGTTGAGCTCAAACGTCGAGCCGCTACCTGGATAGCCAAGATTCGCGTAGCACCCATCGTCGACCGAGGTCACGGTCAGAAACCCGCCAGTGTCACTCGCCTTGGCCTCCACGAATCGGATAGACGTCTTCGCTTCCCACCCGGTCATCGCGCTCTGCGCTGCTGTCTTCGCGGCGGCGGCCAATCCGGGACCAAAGCGGTACTTGAGTGTCTTGTTTGGCCACAACGAAGACGTCAGCGAGGCTCCACGAAATCCTTGGTCGATCTCGTCGGCCTTGCCGAGCAGGATATCGCCAGTCCAGATCGCGTTCTCCCCACGAACCGCGTAGAGGATTTCAGCCTCTCCGACACCAGGCAGATCGACAATCGCGGTCCGCAGCTCAACGTCACGATCGATGTCCCGGATCGTGTCGTCGTCCCCCAACCCTAGAGCACTCGCGCGGCGAGCTTCGTCCGCGGCACATGCAGCCGACATGGCAGCGATCACGAGTCCGAGGCCCACGATTCGCGCAGTGTTCGGAGTACAAGTACTCAAGAGAGCGGGTGCGGGGACTCGATTGCTGATGGCCTGGTCTTTCATGGCAGCGCTACACGAGCAGTGCGCGACCCCGGGGAAAGGTTCCCGCCGACGTGTCCCGTGAACAGGGTCTCGCGTAGCGAGAACAACGTCGCAACCCGCGCCCGCCCCACGAAATGTCGCCACCGTATTTTTTTGTCTTGCTACCACCCAGAAAACACGCTGCGCAAAGCACCGGCCGCCAGCGCGGGTTTGGGCCCGCATGCACCGCCTCATCGTGGGGCACGGGGATTCACGCAGGGTCCACCTTGCTTCACTCGGTCCCGGCAAACGCGGGCGGTGGCTGGCCGTGTTCCAGCGGGAACCCACCGGCGGGCGCTCCGTCGTCGGTTCAATCCAACGCGCAGTTCGACTGGACCTGCCCGGTCTCAGGGTCGACGAAACTGAGCGTGTTCTGCCACCCACGTTCGTCTTGCCGCCCGGCGAGCAGCACAAGGTTGCCATCGGCCAAGGCTGCCCAGCTCAGTCGGCGCGCCGCCCCCGTCGGGCCGGGTAGGAACGATTCGCTTGTCAGCACCCACGCGTCTCCATCGTTGCCGAGGCGGGTGAGGCGAAAACGGGATGCCTTGCCAAGATGGTCGACGGAATGCAGCAGCACGTGGCCCTCGGGAAACACGATGGGCATGTTGCGAGACGCGTCTCCCACAAACTTCCCGACCAAGACAGCTTCGCCGGGTAAGGGCTTGCCATCGCGGTGCACGGTGCCCAGCGCACCGTCGTGGATCATCGTGAAGAGGGTGCCATCTTCAGCCTGCACTCCGTCAAACATCGAGAAGCGCGGCAATGGCGGTATCTCAGGCACGCTGTCCAAGACTTCGCCTAATCCGGTCATCGCGATCTCCTTGCCGCGTGACGTGGTCACGATAATATTCCCGTCTGGGGTGAAGTACCGCTGCACCGCGCTCAATCCGGCGGACCGCAACAAATCGTTGATGAGGGGCCCATCCTCCAACGTGCGCACGTCCAACGCTCGGACCCCGCCGATCATGTTGACGAAGATGTGGTCATAGCCCACCCCGACCAGCCGCAAACTGTCTCGGTCGTACCAGCGTTGAGCCCGATCACAGTTCTTTGAGAACGAGCTGAACCTCGTCAGGCCCGCTCCTTGGTCCAACTGCAGTGACTCACGGATGATGATTCTGCCCGAATCGCTCGCGACTCGCACCCTGCCCACAGTCGGGCGCTCGCCCCAGGTCATCATGGCAAAGCGCCAACTGTATCGTGGCGGCATCAACATCCCGAAGACCAACAGCGCAACGAACGCCAGAAATATGCCGATGGCGATCGCGTGCTTGCGAGAAATTACAGACATCGTGACGAGTTCTGCGTTCCCACGGTCGGACCGTACCCCGCGCAGCCGTGATGTTCCCGGGCAAAACTCCTGGCGCTCGCTACAGCGCTGCGAGGTACGTTGCATTGATGACGCCGACTTTGATGCCCTCTCTTTCCTCGGGCGGCTGAAGAGTCGCGTTCACCGCCGCCAGACGGCCTATGTCCTGCTGCAGCTGGGTCAGGACGCCGTGCTGACGGATCCGTACTTCGCTAGCCACTGGTTCATGCGGTTTCGCGAGTCGGTGGGCATGGCGGTCGAGGAGCTACCGAAGCTCTCGGCGATCATTGGAGGGCACTCTGTGTTTGACCTCTGGCAGCCGCGTTCCCTGGTTGGCGGAGACGTCGTGACGTCTCGAAGCGCTCCGTCGTTCACCGCCTAAACGCGGTTCAGAGCATTGAAGGGGATTTCTTGTCGATTGGTTGATCCGTCATTGCGTCAGACCTCTCTACAAGGATGGGAGGGGTGTGTACGCCGCTCCTTTGCAACCAGTGGAAGGACCATGAACACACAATGAACGATGACAACGACGGCCAAGATGACCGGCCGGATGACCACGACGCGCGGCCCGGGGCCAACCCGAGGCGAGCGTTTCTACGAACAGCGGCTGCCGCGGCCGCGGGGGCTGGCGTGCTTGCCGTCGGTGGCGAGGCGTCCGCGTCCGCTCCCAAGTCCCGCAAAAAGGTGCTCACCAAGAAGGGAACGTTCCGGTTCTCGGCGAACTTTGTCCCGGCGGCGTTGACCAAGGAGAACATCACCCAGATCTCTGACGCGATCGCATCTCAGCTCGCGCAAGAGGCGAAGGCGGGGGTGGAAAGAGTCCCGCTGGGATTCCACATCCGCATCGGGGGTGGGCACTCGCGGGTGTTCTCCAAGACGGCCGAGCACAAGAACGTCGGCCACTCCGAGGTCATCATTGAGGGCAGCTTCCCGTAGAGGAACGTAGAAATGTCGGATCACGCCCAGCTCATCGTCAAGATTGCCGAACGGTGCAATCTCAACTGTTCATACTGCTACATGTACACCGCCGGCGATCAGAGCTGGCGCGACCGGCCGGCTTTTCTGTCTACAGAACTCCAAGCGAGGCTCTTAGAGCGTTGCAAGGAGTACCTGGCCACAGATCCCCATCGCCGCGTCACCATCGAATTTCATGGTGGTGAGCCGCTGCTCTTGGGGAAAAAGGCCTTTGCCGAGCTCCTCACTCGCATTCGTGAGGAGCTCGACGGAGAACGCGTATTTTTGTGCCTGCAAACGAATGGCGTGCTGCTCGATGAAGAGTGGTGCGATTTGTTCGAAGAGAACGAGATGGCATGGTCGATCTCGTGCGACGGTCCTCCGCCGATTCACAATCGATATCGGTTGTTTCATAGCGGCGCCGATAGTTCGGCGGCGGTCGAGCGCGCGATCAAGCTCTCGGTGGGGCGCACCCGCAGGAAATTCGGAGGCGTGCTTTGTGTCGTCGACCCTCGAGCGGACCCCCGACAGATCGTGCGTTACTTCCACCGCCTCGGTGTAAGCGACTTCGACTTGCTTCTTCCTGACATGAGTCACGCTGCCGCGCCCGGCCACATTCCCGATTTTTCGATGGATGAGCTGCGGGACTTCCTTATCGCAGCGTTTGACGAGTGGATGGCGATCGGG
>JAESSZ010000654.1 GCA_016763875.1 Nannocystaceae bacterium | reverse complement strand
GGGTCGTGCTGGACGTCCGCGTGACCCTGGAAGGGCCTGTTGCGCTGGCTCAGCGCATTGAAGCGGCCAGCGCGGCGCTGCGCTGCAGCCTGCCCAGCGGCACGCTTGTCGAGACAAGCAGCGCGCCCGCCTAGAGTTTCGCTGTGGCGACCCGCGGTATCAGCGCGGACACGACGCAGTCCTGGGCCAATGGACAACCGAGGCGGGCGTGATAGGTTTCCGGCCATGCGCGCCGCCATGTGCCGTATGGCCCCGATCGGCTTGGTCGCACTCTTTGTTGCTACCACCACCGCCTGCCTGCCCGACAAGGACAAGCAGCCCGACTGGCAAAAAGCTCCCAAGTCGTACGACGTCAAGGGCGCCGATCTGACGTTCAATGAGTTGCGATTGGAGGCGTTCAACTCCATGGAGTCGGCCCAGCGTGCGACGCATCTGGCCGAGCTCGCCGCCAAGGCGGGCAGCTTCAAGGGACAGGCCATCTACCGTCGCGGCACCGAGCTGGGCGAGAAGATGGACGATGTCCAGTACGGCCAGTTCGAGGTCTACGCCGTCACACCCGGCCCCGAGGAAAACCAAGAGATCGGCGTGTGGCTCGAAGTCAACATCGAGTACCACCTCTTTCTCGACGCCGATGTCACCAAGAACTGGGCGACCGGCAGCTACATCGAGTTCACCGGCACGTTCGCGGACATGAGTTTCCAAGACTCGAGCAAACCGCGAAAGATGGAGATCAAGGTCAAGGCCGACTCCGTCACGCTGATGAAGGACTGAGTGCGCGCGATTGTTTGAGACCATCGGCTCGCCCCTGATGTGGCTCGCCTTCCTCGCCGGTGTCGGCGTGGTGGTGTCCATCGATCTGGGCCTTTTCCATCGCAAGCAAGCAGCGGTAAGCACGAAGCAGGCGTTGGTCTGGTCGGTCGTGTGGGTGAGCTTGAGCCTGTGCTTCAACGGGTTTGTGTACGCCCAGTTTGGTTCGGAGCGTGCGCTAGAGTTTTTGTCCGCGTACGTCATCGAGAAGTCGTTGTCCGTCGACAACCTCTTCGTCTTCATCGTCATCTTCCGCTACATGGACGTGAAGTCCACGCAGATGCACCGCGTGCTGTTCGCCGGGATCGTTGGTGCCCTGGTGCTGCGCGGCCTGTTTATCTTCGTCGGCATTGGCCTAATCGAGACGTTCTCGTGGACCCTGTACATCTTCGGCGGGTTTCTGCTGCTGACCGGGATTCGCCTGCTCGTCTCAAACGAGGAAGACGTCGATCCGTCGGGCAACTTCGCCTATCGGCTGGCGCGCCGGGTTTTGCCGCTCACGCGGCGGTACCACGGCAGCCGCTTCCTGTGGCGCGAAGGCGGAAAGCTCAAAGCAACCCCGCTGCTGATCGTACTGCTGATGATCGAGACATCGGACGTCGTGTTCGCGCTCGACTCGATCCCGGCGGTGTTTGGCATCAGCCACGACCCGTTCATCGTTTTCACCAGCAACGTCTGCGCGATTCTCGGACTGCGCGCGATGTTCTTCTTGCTGCAGAACGTCCTCGATAAGTTCGCGTACCTCAAGTACGGGCTGGGGATGGTGTTGGCGTACATCGGCAGCAAGATGATTGTCGCCGAGGGTATTCCCGGGGTCATGGATCCGATCCACATCCCGGTCGGAATCTCGCTGGCGATCGTCGCGGGCCTGATCACCGCATCGGTCGTGGTGAGCCTACTGATGCCGCCGGCCGTCGACCACCAGGAGGTCCTCGACAACACAGAGGCCGCCTCGCTCATCGCCGATGTCGACCCGCACCTATCGATGTCCACAACCATAGGCGACGCGATGGGCGACGCAATGGGCGGTGTCGACGTCAACCGTGTCGAGACAGACCTCGTTTCGATGGCGTCCCGCGACAGCTCGAAGTCGGCGGGCGCGGGCGACTCGAAGACCGCCGAGCGCTCCGACGACTGAGCCGCCATGCATCGCGCACCGCGGTCACAAAGGGACCGCGGCATCGAGGACTGGCAGATGCACACTCAGCTCGAAGTGCGTCATTCCGTGGGCGTAAGGCTCGCCTTTGAACGCCTCGAAACACGGCTGGTGGGCGGGCGCAAAACCGCTTTGCGGTAGCCACGTCAAGAACAGCCAATCCAATGCGCGCTGGGCCAACTCGACCGGACCGGCGAGTTCCAACTCAGCGACTTTCATGGGCGGAAAGTCGGTTGTCACCACTTCGCCACCGCCGACAGTCGTGTTCGGCACCTCGATACCGATGTCGTACCGGCATTGCTCGAGCGCGACGATCTCGGGGTCGTCCCATTGGTAGCCAAGCCATTGCCCGCCGGCGAGTTCACGCGCCCGCGCCCAGGACATCAAGCGAGCAATAGCCTCCGTGACCCCATCGCCTTGGTAGGGTTTGTGCACGCGGATGTACGCGACGCGACGCGCGGGAAGATCCCGTAGCCGCACCTCGAATCCATCGGGATTCTCGCCCACCGGCAAGCGCTCGAGCCGGTGCCGGTCCTGGGGCGAGGTCAGCGAGTCGAGCATCTGACCGCGCTTGGATCGACGGAAGCTTTCGACATCGAACGCGCGTGGCGCCACGCCATAGTGGCTACGAAAGTTACGCGAGAAGTCCGAGCTGGACGAGAACCCGCAAGCCAGGGCGACGTCGGTCAACGACGTGTTTTTGCGGTGGGAGAGCAGGTAGACGGCCCGCTCCAGCCGAACCCGCTTGATGAACGCGTTGAGCGTCTCCCCCACCAACCCCTTGAAGATCCGGTGAAAATGAAACGGTGAGAAGTTGGCAACCTGTGCAACATCCTCGAGTCTCAGCGGCTGACCGACGTTGTTGATGATGTGGTCGATCGCCCGGTTGACCCGACCGACGTAGTCCATGTTCAACGCGCGGGGCATCGCGTTTCAGTTTGACCGGCTGCCGCGACCGCCGAGATCGAGTTTGAGCCCGCCCTCGCCCGGGTCTTTTGCTGCCGGTCTGACCGGGGGCGCCTCGACGTCGGGCCCAGCACCAGGGGCCTGCTGGGCGCCGTCGTCATCTCCCGCAGACGCCTGAGCGGCGCCGCCCATCGCCCCTGCGGCCAGTGGCGCCGCTCGGCTCGGCGGCAACTCATCGGTCGGGTGGGACTTGCCAGTCGTCCGAAGATCCGCGCGACGCTTGGCGGCCTGCGCACGCTCCTCGAGTTCCACCATCGCCAGCCATGCCTCGTCCTGCACCGTGACCGTGCCGAGTTTGTCCACGGTGAAGCGCATAACCGGCGCCACCGGGCGGACGAACGAATCGGGGTCACGCGGCAATCGGATCGATCGAAACGCGCGAGCGATGCACGCGCGGATCGGCCCGGGCAACGCTGCGTGGTCGACCCTGGTGGCCATAGTCGCTCCCTCGTGATTGACCAACGACAGCCCGCGCACTTCGTACGTGCCCGCGTCGACGCGCCCCTGCAGACACTGTTTGCCCTTGATCCCGGCCGTCACCTGTTCGCGACGCAAGTGCTCGCGTGAGGCGTCGGTGTGGATGTCGCCCTGAAGTCCGAGACTCACCCAGTAGACGATGTCGATGTAGTGGGCATTGCCGCTCTTGTTTTGCGGCCAACGCTGCATGCGGACGACGTCCGTGAGACATGGCTCCATCTCGGCGTCGGCAAACCCAGACTCCAGGACCTCAGCGCGCACCACCTCGCCCGCAGGATTGATCCGCGCGCGGATCTTCAGCTGGCCCTCGGGCACGCCGTCGTACGGCCGCTCCGGATCGTCGGTGAGCGCCATCGTCTCGACGGCACGGCGCAGAAAACACGCAGCCATAGGGCGCCGCATGTTCTGCGCGATCTCATTGAGGCGCGGCAACTCGAACACCGACTCGGCCCGCTTGGACGGCAGTAGGATCACCCCTTCGCTCGAGGACCGGATCGAGCGCTTGATGTAGCGATCTTTCTGCCCCTCGCTCACCGGTTGCTCAGGGCGCCGTGCGCTGCGCTCTTTGCGGCCACACCCGGCCCCGCCCAGCAGCGACAACCCAAGAATGAGCCCTGCGACTGCCACTGCCCCAATGCAGGGGGACCCGGCCCGGCGGTGTCGTCGTCTCACGGTGGCCCAACGGTACACTGGACGCCGAGCTTACGCGGGCGGGGCTGGCGGTTGCATCAGACCGAGCCCTCGTGGATGCTTCGCCACCGCACGATGACCCAGGGCAACCCAACCCCGCTCCACGCCGCCCACGTCGATGCGGGCGCCAAGATGGTCCCCTTTGCCGGCTGGCACATGCCGCTGCAGTACAGCGGCATCCTGGCCGAGCACCGCGCCGTACGCCAGTCCGCCGGTATCTTCGACGTCTCGCACATGGGCGAGATCGACTTCACCGGGCCGGGTGCGCTGCGCGCCGTGCAAACGTTGCTGACCAACGACGTCGGCAAGCTCGTCGACGGCCGCGCCATGTACACGGTCACTTGCCGGGACGACGGCGGGATCGTCGACGACTGCATCGTTTACCGACTGGGCGCCGAGCACTTTCGCATCGTGGTCAACGCCGCCAACCACGACAAAGACCACGCGCACTTTGTGAAGCACGCCGGGCAGCTGTGCACGATTACCGACAGGTCCGAAGCGTTCGCCCTGCTGGCGGTCCAGGGTCCCAAGGCCCGTGGCATCGTCGACGGACTTGCGGGCGGGGCGCTGTCGGAGGTTCCCGGGTTCGGGCTCGGTAACGCCACGATCGCGGGCGTGACGGTGATGGCCGCGCGAACCGGCTATACCGGCGAGGACGGCTTCGAGTTGTTTGTGCCCGCAGATGCCGCCCGCACGGTGTGGGATGCGATTGTCGGCACGGGGCACGTCTCGCCGATCGGACTGGGCGCACGCGACACCCTGCGACTTGAGGCGCGACTTTGCCTGTACGGCAACGACATCGACGAGACCACCAACGCTTACGAGGCGGGTCTGGGTTGGGTCGTCAAACTCGACAAGACTCCGCAGCCGGACGGCAGCGCTGCGCCTGCCTTCGTTGGCCAGACTGCACTGGCCGCCGCCAAAGCATCGGGCGTCACCCGTCGCCTGGTTGGTTTGACGATCGAGGGCCGCGGCATTGCGCGACCCGGCGCCGAGATCATCGACGGCGACACGGTCGTCGGGAAAGTAACAAGCGGCGGCCCTGCACCCACCTTGGGTGGCGCCGTTGCCATGGCGTACGTGCCCAAGAGCCTTGCGGGCCCGGGCAAGCCACTGACGCTGCGCCAACGTGGCAAGACACTGACCGCGGTTCAGGTCAAAGGTCCCTTCTATCGTCGGCCCGCCGCCGACTAGCCCACACGACTCCACCCCCTACCCGCCCAGTCCCACGACACAGGAATCACAATGAGCGAGAATATTCCGGCCGACCTTCGCTACACCAAGGAGCACGAATGGGTCCGCGTCCAAGGCGACAACCTCGTCATCGGGATCACCGCGCACGCCGTCGAGCAACTGGGCGACATCACGCTCGTATCGCTCCCCGAAGTTGGGGCGGTGGTCAAAGCCGGCGAGACGTTCGGCGACATCGACTCAGTCAAGGCGGTCTCGGAACTGTTCGCTCCGGTCGACGGTGAGGTCACTGAGATCAACGGTGAGCTGGAAGACGCCCCGGAGCAAGTGAACGATGCACCGTTCGGAAACGGTTGGATGCTCAAGCTCAAGCCGGCCGCGGACAACGCTCACGACGGTTTGATGACCGCCGAAGCCTATAGCGCTTATCTTGCGGACCTGGCCTAGGCCGCGTTCGCACGCCACCCACACGGCGGCTTGGCTCTGTTAGCCTGCGGCGGTGCCACTGATCTCGCTGTTGGGGGTCGCCCTGGGGATCGCCGCAGTGGTGCTCCCGCCACCCAAGTTGCCCCCCTCAGGCGCGGTGGCCCGGGGCGAGCGGCAGGTCCAACGCGCGCAGCGGGACCACGGTGGGCTCACCAGTCCCGCCGCCTTGGGACTGTCGGTGCAAGCCGACGGTGGACTGCTGTACGTGGACCCCGGACTGCGGTTCAAAGCTCGGATCGCGACAGACGGCAGCGTGACGTTCGCCGACCGCTGGCGCCGCCCGACGAAACGCAAGCGTGGCCGCAAGCGTGAACGCGGACGCTGCTGTGGTGCGCCCCCCGGCGGAACCGCGCCCGCGGCCAACGTCTTGCTCGGGGCACCGGTCTCCGGCCCCACCGAATGGGCGCTCGCGGTTCGCGGTCACGATCCCAACGCCGCGGCCAAAGCAGCGTTTCTGGCCAGGACCGCGACGCTTCGCACGGCCCTGGCCAAGAGCGCCATGCGGCAGGACATGCGCCACGCACTCGATACGCTGGAACACAACCTGCAGTTGCTGTGGGAGGACGGCGAGCTGCCCGAGGCGCGCAAGCGGTCCCTCGTGTTCGCGCGCTGGGATGCACTGGCGAGTCCGGCCGCCGTCGCCCGCAGCGCCTCGGATCTCGACCGACTCCGAGCGTCGTACGGCGACCGGGCGCGACGCAGGATCGAGGCCTTTGTGCGAAGGCGGCTACCCACCGGATCTGGCCGGGAGTTCACTGTCACCGAGCTCTCGCGTCTCAACGCCGGTCGACGCTCCCAGCGGCAGTTCATCCCGTACCGCACAAAGGAAACGACCGATGGCTAACCCCAACGCACAGGCCAAGAGCACGGGCTCCACCGAGAGTTCGCCAAAAATCACGCCAAAAATCGATACCGAGCTGGCCACCTACCGCTCGCAGTACCCGATCCTGGCGGAAACCACGTACATGAACTCCAACTCGATGGGCGCGATGCCTGCGCGCGCGCGCGAGGCGATCGGAAGCTATTTCGATCGCTGGCAGCACGAAGGCGTCGAAGCCTGGGGTCCGTGGCAGAGCTTCATCAACGAGACCGCCGACACCGTCGCCCGCCTGCTCGGCGGGCTCCCGGGTCACACCACCCTCAATCAAAACGTGGCGTTTTTTCAGGCGCAGGTCGCCAGCGCATTGGACCTGTCGGGCCCCAAAAACAAGGTGGTGTCCGAGGCTCTGATGTTCCCCAACGTGCTGTACGTATGGGACGGTTTTTGTCGGCAAGCCGGAGGCGAGTTGCACCTCGTCCCCTCCGACGACGGGATCAACGTCCCAACGGAACGAATCTTGGCTGCGATCGACGAGCGCACCGCGTTGGTCACGGTCTCACACGCGATCTACGTCTCGGGGGCGTTGCTCGACATCCACGCGATCTGCAAACGCGCGCATGAGGTCGGCGCGCTGGTGATGGTCGACGTCTACCAGACGCTGGGCACGGTCCCGATCGATGTCCAGTCGTGGGACGCAGACATCGTCGTCGGTGGCAGTCACAAATGGCTCTGCGGCGGCCCTGGCACGTGTTTCATGTACGTACGGCCCGACATTGCGCCGCAGCTGTCCCCGGCCATCACCGGTTGGATGGCGCACGCCGACCCGTTCGCTTTTGCGCCCGCGCCGATCGAGTTGTCGGACGGACCGTGGCGCTTCATGGGCGGCACGCCGTCCGTGCCCGCATATTACGTCGCGCGCGAGGCCTACCGGAATCTCGACGAGATCACGATCCCAAGGATCCGCGCCCACAACCTCGCACTGTCACAAACGGTGATCGCCCGCGCCGACGAGGCCGGTCTCACCGTGCATTCCCCCCGCTCTGACGACGCCCGTGCCGGTTTTGTCGCCATCGAGTTCCCCGGCAGCGAGGCCGCGAGCAAAACGCTCATCGCCGAGCACTACAAACACGACTGGCGCCCCGCCTGCGGCGTTCGGGTGGGCCCGCACTTCTACAGCACCGAAGCGGAAGTGCATCGTTTCATGGACCGCGTGGTCCAGCTCGCCAAACGCGAGTGAACGCTAAAACGAGCCAGCCTAGCGCGAACACCGAGCCCGCGCCGCTTCGCGGTCCGCCGACCGAGCATCCGCACAGATCGCCACCGAAGTCCGAGCTTTGGGTCGGCGCGCGGGCATCGCCCCGAGGTGCGCCGTCTGGCTCGACCGCCGAGGTGTCCACGTGCGTATCGATCCAGGCCGTGAACCCCGAGACACGCGTCTGATAGTCCGCCGCACCGTACTGACCAACCTCGACATCGCAGTCATCGCCCCAGGAGTTAAGCCCCGCAAGGTAGCGGACGCCGTCCACCTCGAGAAACCCTGGGCCACCGCTGTCGCCCGACGCACCGACCCCCTCCAACTCGGTCGCGCCGTGCCCCGGACGGTCCAATACGATCCTGAGGAAGTGCTCGTCCGCCGCGTCGACGACATTGGTCGCTGCGCGAAGTTTGCCGTCGGCGACACCGCCGGGCTCGCCCTCCTTTCCGGTCGCAGTCACGCCCCGCCCAAGCAACGTCAGCGTCCTGTCGACCTCGTCGTGCCCGCGGTACAGCGCAATGGGGGCCACGCCGCGCACCGGGCTGGCCAGTCTCACCAAACCGATATCGAATCCCTCGGCGTCGGTCCACTCCGGGTGCAGCACCACCTCGGCGATCTCGTACGGTGTCCCCCCAACCGCGAGAAAACCCCCGGCGTACAGATCCGTCGCGCAGTGAGCCACGGTGAGCAGGTAAGACTCGTGGATCAGGGTACCAATGCAGTCTCCGGGCTCGAACAGATCCACGAGCGCCGGATAGTCCGTCGCGTCGACAAGATACCGCGCGTCTTCGACGTCGTGCCGAACGATGATCGCATGCGCGTCCGCTGCGACGACCAGCTGTAGCCCTAGTATCCCAAGTCCGATTCGTACGCCGTGCACCATCGTTCGCTCCATCACGCACAACACCGCGCCACACGCCGCCTGTCACCATCTCTGTCACCACCTCTGTCACCAGCCGACGGCGACTCAGGCCTGGACGCCACGTGGCCACCAATGATGTAGAGTAGGTCGGTATGTCACGCCTGCTCGGCACAGCGCTCCTGCCCCTGCTCGTTTCCGCGTGCCTCGAGCCCCAGGACAGCCCCGTCGACGCGGGTACGACGGACGCGGAAGCAACCACGACCGCGCACGACGGCACCGGGAGTGCCTCGCCCGCGCAGAGCTCCAGTGTCGCCGACGAGACCGTCTCCGACGAGACTGGCGCGACCCAGCCCGAGGACTCCGACACGGCCTCGGACACGGACTCGGGCTCCGACACGAGCTCCGACGACGGAGTCCCGCCGCCGGGCTGGGACCCCAATGCGATCCCTGCCCCCACCGGGCCGTGTCCAGACCTCTCGGAGGGGTGGAACACGTTTTGCCCGGAAGGGATAACCCCGCTGTGTCGCGAAACCTACGTGCGCCGCGGGGCAGCCGCCGGTGGTCCCCTAAACATCTACTGGCACGGCACGTACGAGAACGCCGTCGATGTCCAACAATGGGGCGCAGGCGCGGGCGTGCTCGCAGCAACGTTGGCGGACGACGGCTTGGCCTTCTACCCGGAGGCCGACCCCGACGCCATCAATCGCCCCAACCAGCCGTTTCCCTGGTGGATCGTCGGGTCGATCGAGAACGATCGCCTGGACGACTTCTACTTCATGGACGAGATGGTCGCCTGTGCGGCGGAGTCCGGCCTCATCGACGTCGACCGGATCAATACCGGAGGCATGAGCGCAGGCGGGGTCATCACTAGCAGCATCGTGGGGCGACGGGGCTATTTCGCCTCGGCGGTGAGTTGGTCTGGCGGCCGAACCGACCCTTTCACCGCCCCCGGAGAAACTTCCGTGATGGTGATCCACGGCGGCCCCAGCGACTGCTCGTTCAACTATTGCTTCATGGGACCGAGCACCTACTTCGCCGAGATGCTCGACGCCCAGGGGGTGTTCGCGTTCCTGTGCGACCACAGCGAAGGCGACACGAGCATCAACCATCATATCGACGCGCTGGGCGAGACGGGCGGTCTATTCATGTCACTCGCACGCCGCGGCCAACCTCACCCGTGGGAGAAGTACCCGATCGGTGGAGACGGCGGAAACTGGACGCTCGATAACTTCTGCTACCGGCCGGGGCAAGAGTCCCCATGGGCGCCCTGGTCTGGGTGATGCCGTGGTGTCGTCCCCGCCATGGGACTGAGTGACCAGCGCCTGGTCGCAAACGTGAGGGACACGCGGTCACGCCGCCGGTGTTGGACGCTTATGACTTACGTTCGCCGTATGAGGAACTTAGG
>JAESSZ010000653.1 GCA_016763875.1 Nannocystaceae bacterium | reverse complement strand
TCGCCATCGTCAACCCCATCCACGCCGGCTGGCGCGCCTGGATCGCGATCGCCGTCGGGACCACTGTCGGCGGCATCGTCGGCCGCTCCCATCGGGGGAACTGCAACGTCTGGATCCTCGTCGACTGCGGCGCACGCCCCACATTGGCCAATGAACTCTGCGC
This sequence comes from Nannocystaceae bacterium, assembly GCA_016763875.1. Lineage (GTDB taxonomy): Bacteria > Myxococcota_A > Polyangia > Nannocystales > Nannocystaceae > JAESSZ01. The sequence goes on along the minus strand of JAESSZ010000653.1, from coordinate 3,108 downwards.
CCGCCAACGAGGCAAGCTGGTTGTTGTTCTGAATCGTGACGTCGCCGAAGACGCTCATGTAGGGCTGGAATGCCATCGAGGTCAGGCTCGCGTTGTCTGCGATGACGACGGCCTGACCGACTTCGCCCAGCGCGCCCAGCCCTTGCAGGGTCACGGCCTGGCTGCCCACGATGTTGAGATCGCCACCGATCCGGGTGAGCTGTACCAATCCGGTGAGGTCCGCGGCCGTCCCGGAAATGGTGAGCGAGCCCTCCACCACACTCACGCAAACCTGCGCATCGACCAGTTCCTGGGTCGACAACGCGAGGTCCCCCGCAACGCTGATGCGGTTGTCTTGCGTCGGAACCAAGCTCCCACTGGCGCATGCGAACGTGACACAGCCGTCCGCCGTCTCAAACTCGTCGCCCTCGTCGTACACGACCCCGTCCAATGAGCACTGAAGCGGCTGGGGGCCATCGGTATTGCCGTCGTCTGTCCCGCCGTCTGTCCCGTCGTCGGTGGCGCTGGAGCCCGTACCTGACCCCGATCCATCAGCGCCCGGCATCGACACGCTCGGACCGCATGCCGGCAGCAACAGAAACAAGGCGCTAGTAATAAGTGAGCTACGAGTTTTCATGACGGTGTCTCTACCAGTCGAACCCAACGCCATAAGGCGCCGTCCAACCACAACCTACCGAACAGCCGCCTACATGCGACCTTTCGTAAACCAGTTTACGGCCTGAAAGCCAGTGTCGCAAGCCGGCCAACGCGCGTTAACGCAAACAACCCCGCAACTCGGTAGAGCGCGGGGCTGTTGGCCTCCTAGGGGATGTCCGCCCTACTTCTGGCGATCTTTGTACTTGAGGATCAGCTCGGCCTGAACGCTGGCCGGAACCTCGCCGTACTTGGCGAACTCCATCGAGTACTCGGCTTTGCCCTGCGTGGCCGAGCGAAGCTCGGTCGAGTACCCGAACATCTCCGAGAGCGGCACATGGGCCTCGATAACGCAGCCGCCTAGTCTCGTTTCCGAGCCCAGGATCATGCCACGGCGACGAATCAGGGTGGTCTGCACTGCGCCCTGGAACTCCTCGGGAGTCTCGGCTTCGACCTTCATGATCGGTTCGAGCACGACCGGCTTGGCCGAGCGCATCGCCTCTTTGAACGCCGTGCGCGCGCATAGCTGGAATGCCATGTCGCTCGAGTCGACCGCGTGAGCAGCACCGTCGCTGAGTTCCATCTCGACATCGACGACCGGGAACCCGATCACTGTGCCGCGCACCATGCCCTGCTTGAAGCCAGCATCGCAGGAGCTGATGTACTCGCGCGGAATCTTGCCGCCGACGATCTTGTCGACGAAGCGGTAGTGCACGCCAGCTTCGGCGTCCACCAACGGCCGCATCGTGCCCGCAACGCGCGCGTACTGGCCCGAGCCACCGGTCTGCTTCTTATGGGTGTAGTTGTAGGCGATCTCTTTGGTGATCGTCTCGCGGTACGCAACCTGTGGCTCGCCAACGTCGATGTCCACGCCGTACTCGCGCCGCATCCGCTCGATGTAGACATCGAGGTGCAACTCGCCCATGCCACGAATGATGGTCTCACCCGATTCCTCGTCGCGATGGACGCGGAAGGTCGGGTCTTCCTTCGCAAAGCGGTTGAGCGCCTTGGAGAAGTTGTTGAGCGTGGTCTTGTCCTTGGGCTCGATCGCGTACTCGATAACCGCATCGGGCACGTACATTGAACGCAGCGAGTAGTGCACTTCGGGCCCGTGGAACGTATCGCCCGCGGCACACTCGACACCAAACAGCGCCACGATGTCGCCTGCGCCCGCCTCGTCGATGTCCTCCATGTCGTTGGAGTGCATGCGAACCAAACGGCCCACCTTGACCTTATGGTTGGTCCGGCCGTTGAAGATCGTGTCGCCCTTCTTGACCGTGCCCTGATACAGACGCAGGTAGGTCAGCTGGCCGTAGCGACCGTCTTCGAGCTTGAACGCCAGCGCGCACATCGGCGCGTCATTCCTCGTCTCGAGGTCGACCTCGGTCTCGTCCTTGCCGTCGATGACGAACGACTTGTTCGTGACCTCTTTTGGGTTGGGCAGGAACTGCACCACACCGTCCAGCAAGATCTGCACGCCCTTGTTCTTGTAGGCCGAGCCACAGAACACTGGCGTCAGGTCGAGGGCAAGCGTGCCCTTACGAGCGGCAGCGTTGATCTCGTCAGCCGAGACCTCTTCGCCCTCGATGAACTTGGTCATCACGTCGTCGTCGTAGTCGGCGACAGCCTCGACGAGCTTGGCTCGATATTCTTCGACCTTCTCTTCGAAGCCCTCAGGGATATCTTCCTCGCGGATGTTCTCGCCGTTGTCGCCGTCGAAGTAGAACGCGCGCCGGGTACGAAGGTCGATGACACCGCGATGCTCGTCCTCTTCACCGATGGGGATCGTGATGATCGCAGGCTTGTGCTTGAGCTTGTCGCGAAGCTGGTCGGTGACGCGATACGCATCGGCACCAGCGCGGTCCATCTTGTTGATGAACGCGACGCGAGGAACATTGTACCGACGCATCTGACGGTCAACCGTGATCGACTGCGACTGCACGCCCGAGGTGCCGCACAGCACCAAAATCGCGCCATCAAGCACCGACAACGCACGCTCCACCTCGATGGTGAAGTCGACGTGTCCTGGGGTGTCGATGATGTTGATCCGGGTCTCTTTCCACTGGACGTGCGTCGCGGCGGACTGAATCGTGATGCCGCGCTCACGCTCAAGCTCCATGGAGTCCATCGTGGCGCCAGCGCCCGACTTGCCCTTGACCTCTTCGATCTTGTGGATGACGCCCGTATAAAAAAGGATGCGCTCAGTCAGGGTCGTCTTGCCCGAGTCGATGTGGGCGGAAATTCCGATGTTGCGGGTGTTATCGAGGTCGAGCATGGGTAGGCTCCGGAGCCGCGGAGTGTGCCACACGCAGGCGAGCGCGGCACACGAACAGAGGCCCCAGAACGCAACCGGTTGTGAGTTGGCTCGTGCGGCGCAGCACAGGGGCAAGAACGGTTACGCCTGTGCCGCCCGCTGAACGAGGCGATCGGCGGCTGTGTCCAGTGAGGACGCCGCCCCGGGCTGGGCGCGCGCCC
>JAESSZ010000652.1 GCA_016763875.1 Nannocystaceae bacterium | reverse complement strand
GCCGGGCCACCGGAATCCACAGCCCCAGCCGACGCCGCCGCAACTGCAGCCGCTGAAGACGACACCGCGCCAGCCGACGCAAAAGCCGAACCCGAGCCGGCCCCTGCAGCGCAGCCCGAAGCAGCGCCGCAGCCCGATACGGACGTGGGCACCGAGCGAGCGGCCGCGGCCTACCGCGAAGGCAGCGACGCGTACGACCTTGGTAAGTTCGCAGATGCCGCCGAGAAGTTCGGCGAAGCCTGGGAGTTGAGCCACAAGACCCCGCTGCTGTTCAACCTTGGGCAGGCGCACTGGAAGTGGTTCGACCTCGACCCGGACATCACGCACCTTCGGCAAGCGCGGCTGTTCTTCACCAACTACGACAAGCGCATGCGGCTCAGCCAGGACTATGACCTGACCGAGATCGCTGGCTACCTTGAGAAGATCGAAAAGCAGATCGAAGAGTAGGAGAAGAAAATCGCCGAGGCCAACCGCCCGGTGGTGATCAATAGCGCTGCACTCACCGAAGAGGAGGTCCAGCAAGCGCAACGCCGCCGGACCACCCGAGCGCTGAATATCTCCGGCACCACCCTCATCGTTATTGGCGCGATCGCGGCAGGGGGAGGCATCGCGGGACTGGCCAGCCGGGCCGTCCACGGCACCGTGCTGGACACTACGACCGGCAGCGGTGATTCGCAGATCAACCTCGCGACGGCCGATGAGGACGCCCGCCGCCGCAACGGATATCTGCTCTCCGGCCAGATCGCGTTCGGCGCTCTCATCGCGGCGGTGGCCATCCTACCGATCGGGATCACGCTGCGAGCGATCGGCGCCAAGCGACACAAGGCCGACGGCGCCAAGGCCGACGGTGGGGACAAACCCCGCAAGGGCCGACGCAGGGACAAGAAGACCCGTGCGCGCCTGATTCCTGGCGCGACCGGGCTGACCGTTCGCTTTTAGGGCGGCTGGGTGCGTGAGGCACCGTTGCCATCGAGGTCTAAGTCTCTCGTGTCGGATCCGATCGTGGCCCCGCGGACAAGCGAGACAGACGACATAGGCTCCGGTAGTAGTGCTCCGATGTCGGACGTTTGCCGCGCCCTCACGCGCACGGGCGGCCAGAGCATGCGCCTCGCAGTGGATAGATTCCGGCCACAGCGTTCGCTACCGTCCAAGGATGTCCGACATGGGAATGCGCGAGAAGCTGGATTTCTTCAAAGCGGAGGTCCGCATGGAGCGGTTGTCGATCGGCGACAAGGCAGCCGTGCAGGCGAGCCTAATGGTCGTCGACGCTTTGATCGAGATCCGCGACATCAACATGGCGCTCCTCGAAGCGGTACTCGACATTCGCGACCTGCGCCGCGGGCAGGACTGAGCCGCTCTTTCGGCTTCAGAGTCACGATTTTCAATCAACAGCGAGACGCACCCCGTTGGTGAAGTTGGCAGACGGTCCCGCTCTCGAGCAGACGGCCTCGCATGCTCCGATGCCGCTACACTCATCGCATGCGAACGCTTGGGAAAATCAACTCACCGCTTGTCGTCGTGCTTGCGGGAGTGCTCGCGGGCTGTGCGGGAGAGCAAGACGGCGAGACGTGTGAGTGCGGGATCTTGCAGTTCGAGGACAACGGCCCAGCCAAAGGAACGTTGCTAGTTCGCCGACGCGAAGAATGGTGACGCGACGCTAAAGTCCCTGACCGGCGTCCCTGCGCCGATCTCCTTGAGGTGGACCGAGCCGAGCGCCTGAACGCCGCCTACATCCAGAAGTCGATTTCTTTGTCTCCTCGGGAACCGAGCACGACCCAGCGGGAAACAGCAGTACGCAGCCCGTGGCCCAAGACGCTTTGTCGAGCCCGCCCGCCCGGTATCCCATGAAAACGAATCTGATCATTACAGCTCTGGGAGTTAGTGCACTTGCGCTCTTGGCCACACCTCGGCAAGCCAAGGCCTGCGGTGGCACGTTTTGCGATGCAGGCCCCACGTCCATGCCCGTGGACCAAACCGGCGAAGTCATCCTCTTCGTCATGGGGGAGAACACCACAGAGGCGCATATCCAGGTTCAATACGACCCCAACACCGAAGCGGATGCGTTCGCCTGGGTCGTGCCGGTGACGGAGCTCCCGACCTTCGCGGTTGGATCCGATCGTTTGTTTGACAACATGCTGGCCGCAACGGTGCCTTCGTATGGGTTCTCGACCCAGGTCGACGGTTGCGGCGACGACGATGGCAACGGTGGCGGTAGCGGTAGCGATGACGGTGGCGAAACAGGCGGCGGCGGCGAGAGCACTGGCGACGGCGGCGGGCCCACCATTATTCTCGAAGAGACCGTCGGCGCATTCGACGTGGTGGCCCTTTCCGGCGGCACCGCCGAGGAGGTCATGCAGTGGCTCAACACCAACAACTACCAGCAAGACCCGAATGCAGAGCCGATCTTCGAAGAGTATCTCGCCGAGGACTACATCTTTTTGGCGTTCCGCCTCACCACCGGAGCTGATGTCTCAGAGATCCATCCGATCTCGCTGACATTCCCCAACAACGAAGCGTGCGTGCCGATCCGCCTGACCCGGATTGCGGCCGTGGACGACATGGAGATCCGCACGTTCTTCCTCTCGGAGAATCGCGTCGTTCCCGAGACCTACAAACATGTCCTCATCAATCCGCTCAAGCTCGACTGGCCCAGCTTTGCGTCCAACTACAAAGAGGTCATCACACTCGCCGTAGACGCAGACGAAGCCAACGGCCGCGCATTTGTCACGGAGTTCGCCGGCTCAAGCGCCTTCGCATCGTTGTCCGGGATCTACAACGGCGCCTGGGACTCGTCCCCTTTTACCGCCATTGATCCCGTTGCGGTCGTCGACACGTTGGCATCGCAGGGACTGATGTCGTGTTTCGACGATGGCGGATTTGGGACCAGCGGAAGCGGCGGGAGCGACGGCACGCAGTGTCGGTACGAACACCCGTTGCTGCGTGGGCTGCTTGCGCAGTGGCTCGTGGTCCCCGACGGCGTGGAGGAAGTCGACTTTTACGGCTGTTTGTCCTGTTTCGAGGGGCTCATCGACGATGCGGCATGGGACGGCGCTGCGTTTGCGACCGCGATGGAGGAACGCATTGTCGAGCCCGGCGCACACGCAGTGTCGCTGCTCGAATCGTGGCCCTACCTCACTCGGATGTACACCACGATCTCCCCCGCTGAGATGACGGCGGACCCCTTCTTCCACGAGAACCCTGATCTGGCCGAAGTCGACCTGACCAACCAGTCTGCGACGCGCCGGATCTTGTGCGACAACGCCACCTTGTGGACACTCCCCAACGGCGAGGAGGTCTACACCGTAAACGGATGGCCCGACTTTGACGGCGAGATGCCTTGGGAGGAGGAGGTGTCTGAGATCTCAAATCGCGGCGCGCCCCTCGTCTTGTCGGACCGGACCGCAGAGATCGACGCGGCGCTGTTCGAGCACAACTGTGCGTACAACTTCCCCACGCCCGAAGCGTGCGGCAATGACCCTGGCGGCGCCGATGGCACGGGGAGCGGCGGCGACAACGGCGGCGACAACGACGGCGGCGACAATGGCGGCGGCGACAACGGCGATGGTACGGGCACCGGTGGTAGCGGCGGAGCCGGACAAGCCAACGGTGGTGGCGATGGAGGATGCGGCTGCACCACCACGCCGCGCGGTGGTGGCGGTCTGTTGTTCGGGCTATTTGGCGTTGGGCTGCTGGCGGCCCGACGACGTCGATAGTGGGTCGGCGTCTAGCGGGTGGACCCGCCACCAACGTGCGCTCGGCGGGTCGGTCCTGATCCGCTGGGCACGTCCCTCTTGCTGCGCTAGCGCGAGTGCTTCGGCGGTGCGGCGGCGCCAGTGACGGGGGTGGTCGCTGGATTCGTGGATGACGAGCATGTCCGCGTTGCTTGCATGGCGGACATCGTCGACGATCGAAAACCGGGCCTGCGTGGCCCCGAGGAACATCGCAGCATCACCCCGCGGCAAGAATTGCACCCTTCCCGAGAGTGTCTGCGCGACGCTGTGCAGCTCGTTTGGGCCAACGTAGGGCGCGTCGGCCATCCGCATGTGACGCCAGACGGCCGCATGGGGGTGACGCGGGAGCTCGGGCCAGATCGCGAGGCCAAGGAGGCTCAGGGCAGCCCCGACGACGAGCACGGTGGCGGCGCGCGCACGGGTCCACAAACGTGGGGCCACCGTAACCACCATCCGTACCGCCGCGACGGCAAAGACGGCGGTGAACAGCACGTCGAACGGGTGGTACCACATCTCGTGACCCAGGCGCTGCACGAGGTAGGCCGGGAGCCCAACCACGAGCAAGCGGGCATGGCCGTCGCGGCGCTGGGGCCATACAAGCATCGCAACGAGCGCGAGAGCCATCCACATGCGCCGCCCGGTGAATGACAGCCACACGTCTCGGTCTGTCTTTCGCGCGACTTGAAAGGCCATGTCTTGCACCAAGCCCGGCCAGTGCGACGCCGCGTGCATGGCGTAGGCACAAAGCGCAACTGCAGCGATGACAAGCACGCCGAGTTCGGCCCGGGTGGGACGCAGCACCAGCGTGCCTCGGCGGAGTCCAACCAAGATGTAAACCGCCGCCGCCACCAAGAAGAACGCACCGTTGGGATGGACCAACGTTGCGAGCACCAGCAACCCAACTGCGAGCACGGGGCGGCGATCAAGACACGCCGCTGCGGTGAGACTCATCGCCAGGACGACGGCATCCATGCGCGCGACGTTGCCGATGACTACGACTGCGGGGTGCAGCAGGAACAATCCCGCCACGATGGTGGCGAGCCCACGATGGGCGACGGAACCCGCCAGTCGCCACAGCGCGAGAGCGGCGATCCAGACCGCCAGCATCGAGATTCCGCGGGCGACGAGCAGCGACGGGCCGGTGATGCTGAACACGGCGGCCATCATCGTGGCGTAGCCCGGCGGCATCCACATCAGCGGTCGCTCGGGGTGCAGACCGGGTACCCAAAGTGTGCCGCTCGCGGCGAGCGACTGGGCAGGCATCAGAAAGTGCACTTCGTCGGGCCACGGCACCGGTAGGGTCCAGCCCGCCCGCAGATGCAGCACGGCGTGGGCTGCAAGGGCTGCCACCAGCAAGCCTGTCCACAACCAGCGCGATCCGTTCAACGCGGCCCAGCCACGGCGCAGGCGCTCGAAGGCATGGCTTGGCACCCGCGTAGCGTACGCCCAGGTCCACATGACCGTACGAGGCCTTCGAGGGTTGCGCAGCTGATGGGAACGAGGCCGCGCAATGGCGGTTGCCCCTGCGCGCCTATCCCAACGCCGTCCCCGCCAGCGGCATGCCGTAGGGCGCAGTCACCTCGATCGGAAACGGGCAGTCCGCGCTGCGATGCGACTGCAACGCCACCAAATACTGGCGTGCGCACCGAGGGTTCAACAGACCCACCCCGTCCATCCAGCTCAGCAGCCCCCACAGTGTCGCGACGAACTCTGCCCGTGCCTGCCCTTCGTCCGCCACGCACGCCATCAGCACGTCGATATCGATCCGTTCCCAGGCCCCGGGCCGGCCGGCGTCGGCCAGCGACTGCCCGACGCACAGCGCAACGTAGTGCACCGAGT
>JAESSZ010000651.1 GCA_016763875.1 Nannocystaceae bacterium | reverse complement strand
TCCGAGGAGGGCAAGGTACAAGGCGAGGGCAGGGGTCGCTGGCAGCATTCGTTACCAGGTCGCGCACCGGGGGAAAAGGTGACCGTGTTCGGGAAAGAATCTTCCCGACACGGGCGTGGTGACCGCTCACAGCACTCGCGTGCATGCGACTGTGGCATCCATCGGGACCCCTGGGCCCTGCCACTGTCCCTCCATACTGTCACTGGCCGGGTCGTAGGTCAGCCATGCACTCACGGTCCAGGCTTTGCTGGCCTCATCGATCATCGCGAAGATCCACAGCATGGGTCCGTCCCCAATCGGGTGCGACGACAGCGGCGCGCATGGTGCCCATTCTTGCGGCGCTTGCGCCCCGTTCCACGACGCGCACACTTGCCCGGTGAGTTGCTGAGGGCTCGTGTAGTCGGCGATCTCCATGAAGAAGGGGTCGGACTCACCGGTGCAGAGCCAGCCGCCCAACACGTCGCTGTCTTGGAACGGCTCACCCGTGCTTCCGTTCGAGGTCGAGGTTTCCGTCGAGGTTTCCGTCGCGCTGGTTGAACTATCCCCGTCGTCAGCCACTGGGTCGCCCGACGTGCTCCCTCGGGACCCATCACTCGTCGACGAGGTCTCGGCACCCCCACGTTCGGCGCCGCCACCATCGTCCACGGTGATCGTCGGCCCGCAGCCGGCGACGAAGATCCAGGGCAGCATCCGGCGCATCGGGACCTAGGATACCCGGTTCCGTTTGGCCGTCACTACATGCGATACCCAGGCTCGCTACTTGGTCAGACTCAGCTGAATAATATCGGCGTGGTACAGGCGGCGAAACACCTCGTGCCCCTTGCTACCGCCGGCCTCCACGAGGTCCCCGACCGTGCGGGTCCCATCCGCCGTTTTGAGCAGGGGGCCGATGTCTTGGACCGGTGCCGCGATCTTGACCGGCACCTGATGGGCCTCGTTGGTGACGACTAGGTTCTGACCAACGTGCTCCACGTGGATGTGGCCCGACAGAGATGGATAGGCATCGGCGATCCTCGATCCCGCAAAAAGATCCTCTGCGGAGGCACGGTGGGGGTGGGTCAGGACGAAACGATGTTTGAGCAGTGTGCCGTGCGCGAGCTCGGCGGCGGCCGCCCGAGCCCAAGGGTCCAACAACGACGGGGCGAGATCCAGCCCCGCCCCGCTCAGGCTCGTGAACTCCGGTCGGTACTCCGCGTTGCCGAGCCATCGGTGGAAGGCCAGCCCCGCATCGTCGACCAGCGTGCGGATGTCGGCCACCCGATACGAAACGTCGCGCGGGTTGAGGACCATGTCCATCACCTCCTCAAGACTGATAGGCCGACTCTCACGCTCGTAGACCAGGCGAAACGGGTGCCGCTCGGGAAGCAGCGTGAGCAGCTTCTGCACCTTCGCTGCGTCGGTCTCGCAGATCGAGAGCCCAAGCATGCGCGACAGCTCTTGGAGCATGTAGATGCCTTGCCTTCCGTAACGCGCGTACACCATGATCATCATCGCGCCATCGGGGTGCAGCACCGACCCCAACGCGCGCAGCCCGGCCGCGGGATCCGACAGGTGGTGGATGACTCCCGTGCAGCAGACGTAGTCGAACTTTCGACCAAGGGTCTCGATCTCTTCGAGGGGGAGCTGGTGGTGCTCCAAGTTGTGGATGCCATTTTCTCGCGCGAGGGCCTCACTAAGCTCTAGCGACGCGCCGGAAATATCGACCCCCACCACGCGCGCCTCGGGCATCGTTGCCGCGAACACGGGCGCGAGATTGGTCCCACAACCGGCGACGAGGATATCGAGGTCACGGCGGAACTTTGCCTCGGGGAAGAAGACGGGGAAACTCGACTTGGGGTTCCAGACCGGCTGCTGCTGTCCGTCACGGAACCGCTGCAGATCACCTATCGTCCGGGGGTAGGGGAACGTCTCGTACAGCTGGAGGAGCTGGGCACTCTGGAGATCCTTCGCCGTTGCTCCCGTGGATGACGCCATGGTTGTTCTGTAATGCCGAGGTCAGGTGCAGGGGAGGGTGCCAATGCTCTAACCTGGGTCGCCCGCGTGGGCCAACGTCTCATCTGAGGACGGATTGCGCGCGGCCGAGTCGTTCGCCCTTGCAGGCCGTGCGCCCTAAAGACCGGACGCGTACCGCGAGAGCAGCATCTCATCCACCTGGACGGTGCCCCCGCCGCTGTTACCGACCCGGACGTCGTCGGCGCTCGCAGGTGGTGTTCCGGCACCGCAGCGAAAAAAGATGCCTTTGGCGTCACGGGCGGACGGTACCGACGAGCTCGAGCGAGGCGCTACCATTGGACTCGGAGACGATGGCTTCGAAGCGCTCGCGGGCGCGTCGCAGTCGGCTCTTCACGGTTCCCACGGGGACCTCGATCACGTCGGCGATCTCAGCGGTCGACAACTCGCTCCAGTAGTGGAGCTCCAGCACGACCTGGAGATCGATCGGGAGCAAACGCAGCGTGGTGAGCACCTCGGTTTCGCGCTGCTCACGTCCCAAGAGGCTCGCGACCGACGTTCCCAGGTCGCGCACGGACGGCAACTCGCCGCGCAGTTCTTCGCGAGAACGACCTTGTTTCCGCAAGAAGTCGTAGAGCTTGTTGCGAGCCATCCGCAACAAGTACGCCTCGAAGTTGACGCACTCCCTCACTCGATCCCGATGCTCGACGCAGGCGAGCATGGTCTGCTGGACAATCTCACCGGTGTCGTCCCCGACCTTGTTGAACAAGAAACGGTACAGTCGAGGGAAAGCACTACGAAGCAAACGATCGCCAGCTTCTCGGTCGCCGTCGCACCACGCACTCAACAAGGCCGCATCATCCACCGGCGCCAGACCCATATGACGGGTACGATGCCCGCTGTTCGTCCCGCCGTACAGAGCTATCGACGCCACCACGATGGGCCGGTGGGACAGGCTGCCGCGCCAACGAGGCCAGTCCGTGTCAGACTCGCTCCGCGATGGTTAGGTCGAGTTTGGGTGGGGCGATGCCCGGGCGACCTGACGCTTCCGGACTTGCCGCCAATATGGCATTGGCGGCACTTCGGTCGCGTATGTTCGAACTCGACGAACCCGTTGAGCTCGGTCGATACAAACTTCTTCGTGTCCTGGGACGCGGTACCTACGGGACGGTTTTCGAAGCGAGGGATACCGAGCTGCAGCGCCGGATCGCCGTGAAAGTGCTCCACTCGAGGCGGCCGGGGTCGACCTCCTCCGTGCGACGGCTGCTCAGCGAAGCTCGGGCAATGGCCCTGGTCAACCATCCCAATGTCGTGGACATTTTTGATGCCAGCGCGACAGACGGACACGTGTGGATCGCCATGGCATTGGTGGAGGGCACGACTCTGCAAGATTGGGCGACCGATCATCCTCTCTCCGGTGAGGCTCGCGACAAACGTCTGCGCGAGTTGCTTGAAGGCGCGGGTCGTGGACTGGCCGCGGCGCACGCGACCGGGCTCGTACACCGTGACTTCAAACCCGCCAACGTCCTCGTGGGCGCTGACGGGTCAGTGAAAGTCGCCGATTTCGGCCTCGCTCGGGCCTGGCGGCTCGTCGATTGGTCCACCGAGGAACAGACAACCTCGGACGTCGGCACGGCAGGCCCTGCAGGCACGCCGCGCTACATGTCTCCGGAGCAGCTACGTGGCGAGACTGCGGACGCGGTCAGCGACCAGTTCAACTTTGCGGTCGCGGCCTGGGAACTGTTGTTGGGCCAACACCCATTCGACCACCAAGACCGGGCCACGTTGCTGCGCGCGATTGAGGTGGGCCCCAATGCCCCACCGAGCGCAGCCGTGACGCCAACCTGGTACATCGCGGCGCTACAGCGCGCGCTCGCGTTCTCGCCGCAGGGCCGTTTCTCCTCGATGGAGTCTCTCCTCGGTGCTCTCAGTCCGGCGCGCGCAACCCGTCACCGAACGGTCGCGGTCGCGGCGATCGCTGTCGGTGTCTGCCTCGCCGCAACGGCAACCTGGCTGTCCACAGAGACAACCCGAGCACAGTGCAGCCTCGCTGAGGCTCAACGCGAGGTCGATCTGGTCTGGAGCCCGAACCGGCGCGCGCAGGTGCACGCGAGCCTACGGGCAGCAGAGCTCGCGGACGGCGACCGAGTCATCGCGCGCGTCGACGATGCGTTAGACCAGCATGCGCGTCGTTGGGCGGCGGAGCGTCTCGCGGTATGCGAAGAAGGCTGGCATGGCGACAAGGACACCGAGGTCGAGTTCGATGCTCAGGTCACCTGCCTGCAGCTCAACCTCGAGACCACGAATGCACTGCTGTCGAGGTTGAGCGTCGTTGACCCCCAGCTCGCGACGCGGGCCGTCTCGGTCGCACTCAGCCTGACCAACCCACGTCAGTGTCGCTCGGTTGCCCCGGATCTACCCGAAACGCCGGCCAGTCGCGAGTTGCGAAGCGCGTTGTCGATCACTGTCGCGGACCAACTCGTGGGACGCTACCGCGAGGCCGCGCAACAGGCGGAGTCGCTCGCAGGAGATGCTCGCCGCCTGGGACTCCCGCGACAAACCGCTTTCGCGCTCGAACTCGCTGGGTCCGCATGGGCAGAGTTGGGAGATGAGCGACGCTTCGAGTTCTTCGCAGACGCGTACTATATCGCGGCCGAATTCGGCGATGACCGTGCCCGCGCCCGCCTGGCCGTCAAGTTGGCCCGCCACAATGCGTACGTGCAGCGCACGCCCGTCGCCAACACGTGGATACGACATGCGGAGGCCGCTCTCACACGTCAGCCCAGCGACCCGCAGCGCATAGCCTTGGACCACGTGCGGGCGATTCTCTTGCGCGGCGAGGAGCGCCGCGAGAAGGCGGTCGAAGCGCTCAAACGATTGCTGGCAGACATAGACCGGTACCGCGAGAGCAATGGCGGCATCATCGACATCGACTTGCAAGAGGTCGCATGGCTCGCTTCTTCGGGTCTCGCTTCTACACTGGCAGCGGTCGGGCGACACGAAGAGGCGACGGCGGTGACGAAGTCGTTGCGCGACACGACGATTCGTGAACTCGGGTCGGCACATCCTCACCTCGTCTTGCTGGCGATGACGGAAGGGCGAGTCGCGATAGCTCGCGGACAGTACGACGCTGCGATCGGATACTTGGAGGAAGCAACTGTGCTGGCCGAGCGTGCCTACGGACCGATCAACACACGCACGGCAAACGCTCGCGGGATACTGGCGTGGGCGCACGCACGAGCGGGGCATCTGGATGAGGCAGAGGTGCGGTACCGCGCGGCGTTGGCGTCAACCGACGTTCCGAACCACTTCACAACCCGCCTTCTTCGGGGTTGGTCGAATCTGCACACGCGCCGCGGCGAGCCTGATCAAGCGCTTGCGCTGCTACGCCGAGCGGTGAACATCGGGGAAGACGTGCTTCCTGATGGGTCGGCCGAGCTTGCCAAAATGCGACAGCAACTCGCCGAGGCCACGGCAGAGTTGGAGGTCGCACGCTCACACGCGGGGCAGTGACCCCGGTCAGCCGGTTGGTACGCCTGCGCTGCTCAGCGCGAACCCGGTCATGTCGCTGTAGGTATAAGCGCCGACCAGTCCGTCGTACGTATCCACCTGCCCGGTCACGGGGTCCACGCGGAACACGGACGTGCTGGCGAACGTCACGCCCCACACGTTGCCACTGAAGTCGATGCTGACGCCGTGGACGTAGGCGGGGATGACCAACTCGGAGACCGGAAGGACCGTCTCGGTGTCGATACCGACCAGTACGCCTTCCGGGTAACGGCTGTGCCAAAGCGTGCCTTGGCCATCTGTCATGCAGCCGCCGATGCCCGTGCCCGAGCCCACGTAGGTCTGGTAGGTCTGCGTGGCCTCGTCGAAGCGTGAAGCTCCTCCACCGCCACACACCCAGGGGCGGCCCTTGGAGTCGACCGCGATGCCGTAACTGGGGGCCCCCTGTACCGCGGGATACAGGGTGTAGTCCTGCGTCACTCGGTCGACGCGGATCAACCGTTGGCCGGACTCGGTCCCCCAAAAGTTCCCGTCGCCATCCACGGCGCCGCCGTAGATCCCGATCCCGTTGTTCACCTCGGGAATCGAGACGGTCGCATTGATCACCCCGGTCTCACCATCGATGAGCAGGACCTCGGCCGTTGCGGCGCCACCACCGGCACCCGCCGTCCACAACATCTCGTTTTGCCAGCTGCAGGTCGCCGCGTTCCACTCGCCCAGCGCCCACGCCAACGGGCGATTGCTGCCGTAAGTCAGCGGCAGGTGCCACGCGCGACACTCCTCAACGTCCCACGCCACAATGTCCGCAGCTCCGGTCGATGTTTGCAGGCCGGGCATCCCGTTGCTCTCGACGCAGTCTTCGGGATTGGCACCGTCTGGACGTTCAATTTTTCGGCAACCGCAAATTTTAAGACACGCGCGAGCGGGTGCTGCCGGGCATAACCCGAAAAGCGGCGCGTGCCACAGGAAACAATTTTCGTTCAGAAGCGCCTGCTTCGACGGTTAAATCAGTTCAACCAC
>JAESSZ010000650.1 GCA_016763875.1 Nannocystaceae bacterium | reverse complement strand
GGTCGTGGCGACGTTGTCCACGCGGGCCAAGCTTGGCGGATCGACGAAAGACAACAGTGGCACGCCGTCGAACTCACGCTGGACCACCTGCCCAAAGACGTCCAGTACGCCAGCGTTGCCCCCCGCGCGCTCGCCATGGTCGGTCGCCGCCTTTGGGTCACGCTGGAGATCAGCGCGCCGAGCCTCAACCGCCTCTACGATGGCCCGTGCCATGCGCTCGCATCCGCGGTGCTGTGAACGCGCCCCGTCGCCGCTCATGCCTCGGTTTTGTCGCGCAAGCGCTGCAAGCACCACCACGGGTGGCCGTCCGGGTCCAATGCACGATATGCGCGATCGCTCCAGTAGTCCTCGCCGTGGTCGGTGGTCGCGGGCTCATCGACGATCTTCGCCCCGGCCTTGCGCGCGCGCTCGCAGTGCGCGTCAACATCATCCACGAAGATGCAGACCGCCTGGGTGCAGTTACCGTCGATCGACCGGGGACTGACGTTGGTGCCCCAGTCCGCCCGTGGCACCTCCACTCAGCTGCAGCGAGCGGCTGCATGTCGGCCAGCGCGGGGCTCCGACGCATCGACATCGCGATCGTGATGCCCTGTCTCGCCGGTTCTCAAGGCGTTTCCGACGGCGGAGAACGTTCGACGGCGAGCGCCTCCGCCCATTGGTCCAGTCCCTCCCACGTCGAGGCGATCAGCGCGGCGCTGCCAGCCACCTGCTCGATCTCGGTGCGCAGAGCCTTCTTCGCCCGATGGATCCGGCTGCGCACCGCAGGCTCGGTGAGTTCCAGGACATCGGCGATCTCGGGCCCCGACAATTTCTCCCAGTAAAACAGCTCGATCGCGATCTGGTAGTCCACAGGCAGCCGCGACAAGGCTTGGGCGTGGACCCGATGCTCCTGCTTCTTGCCGAGCGCAGTGCCAAAGCCCGGACAAAGATCGACCACGCTCTGCACACTCATCTCGACCTCGCCGCCCTGGACACGCCCCTTGCGAAAGTGCTGCCTCAAAATGTTGCGGGCGACACCAAACATGTAGGAGCGAAAGCTGGCGGTGTCGCGCAGTCGCTCCCTGCCCGTCACCACCCCCACAAACGTGTCTTGAACCAGGTCCTCGACCTGTTCACTGAGTTTGGAGCGAAAGAACCGATAAACGGCAGTGAAGTGACGCTCGAAGAGTTGATTCGCCGCGTCCCGGTCGCCCTTGGCCCAAGCCGCGAGGAGTTCTTCGTCAGAGGAGACCATGGCCCGCCGCGATACTACCAGGGCCAGGCGTTCCGCTGCGTTTGGGGGGTGTGAGGCCTTTCTGGAACGGCGGTGAAGGCGTAGGGGCTCAGGGGACGTGACCGTCGCCGGTTCCGCCCCGCCGCGCGTCAGCGAGATCGCGACAGGCCCTCCGGCGGACGTCAACAACAGGGTTGGTGGCCCAGCGGTTCGGGTCCTCCCACTCCACGTTCTTCGCCTGGCACGTGACGACCAGATGGGGATCGCCAGTCGCTAGTCGTGGACGTCGCCCCTCACTCGGCGCGAAGCTCGCAGCGCCGACGCCTTCCGGCAGAACAGAACCCCCTCTTTCCGCTGCGTTTGATACAGCGAAGGCTCTCGCCCGGCACGGCCCGAAACGAATAGCTCGTCGCCGGCAAACACCTGACCCGGCCAAGCTTACTATCCAGGCGGCACTCGCCCCTTCCGCAATACGCCACGGAGTCTGCGTCAAGCGCGATTCCTCGATTCCCGGTTCTAGTGCACCACTTGGCCCCGCCCGCACCCGCTACGCAAGTGGCCGCAACTTCACGACCTCTAACGAGGCCGATGCGCGGCGCCGAGGTCGGCGCGGGTGCGGATGCAGATGCGTTCGCACACCCCATGCCATCGGACAGCAACAATGCGCCCGCAACAACAACGATAGACAATATAGGTCTCATTACATTCCTAGTGCAGCGAAAACGTTCTCAGGACCTTCTGTTCCGCTAGTCGCTCCAGATTGATACACGCTCGAACTTCGAGGCGTCCACACGCATAACCCAACACCTCTTCGGCCTTCGCCATAAACTCCGCCGCGTCGACATCATTACCAGCATCTGCCGCGGTCTTGGATTCTGCAGCATAGAGCCACCCGAGGCTGTCGCACCCGTTCATGTATCCGCCGTCGCACGCGTACTGAAACAGTCGGTGCGCGTCCGTCGCTCTGTCGACCTCAGGCTTGCTGCTCAGGCGCGATCCTTCTTGGTCCGCCTGTAGGTTCCGCCAACCGAGGCTGATGCACCCCAGCGGAGAGGGAATGTCGTCTCCCTCTGGAATCGCCTGAGTGAGTTCAGCGATCGGACACGACCTCTCCAGATACTCGATCGCCTTGTCGATGTCGCGTGCGACGCCCTTGCCTTTTGCGAGACTACGACCGAGTAATCCGCACCCCTCCATATCTTTGTTTCGCTCGCATGAATCTCGAAAAATCATGGCCGCGTCCTGCAGCCGATTCCGAAGCTGGCCATGTAGACTCCGTGCCCACAATTGCTGGCCAAGCTCGTTACAATAGTCGATTGCGGTCGACCTGCCGTACCGAACAATCGGCAACAGGGTTCCCTGGAATGCGGCAGAAAGCAGCTGAACCGGAGACAACGTCCCAAGAGGAGTGGTGAGTTCGCATCTCGCCTCAAGCCACAACAGCCCGTCCTCGAAAACGAGCTCTGTGGACTCGTTGCACACGGTGCATTCGTCTAACGCGGACGCAACGATGAACTCCTTGCGGATTTTTCGCCACTCCGAGCGGATTCGCTGCAGTTCGGAGTCGAGCTCGGAGATCGTTTCGGAAAGTTTCCCGCAAACCCTGTCCTTGATCGCCTCTGATCTGTCTGCGTCGCCTTGGATCCAGTGATTTCCCGTGAGGAGAATCCTGTCGTGTCGGAGCCGCTCTAGAAGCTTCGCCTCATATACCTCTGTGAGGTTCTTTGCCCGGTAATTGAGATACTCGAAATATGCATCGTACTCGCGACTGGACCACGTTGCCAATGTCCTGAGGAAGTCCACTTCGCCCTCCTCGCCCCGCTTAGGGAGCTCGCGGAGGAACGCCATGAGGCGCATATGATCGTGGTCCGCGGTGTCCTTGGCTAGAGCTGCCTCAAGGTACTCGCTGACCAGCTCGTGCTCGGCAACGATCCGACGGCTCTTCCGTTCCTGTTCGGCGACTTTGCGAGAGTCCCAACTACCGACCGCCGATTGCGCGAAGTTGGCCGCGGGGACAAGAGCGGCGAGGAGCGCGACGATCCCTGCGACGGAAAAACCGCGCTTCCACCACGGTGGTTCTGAGTCCGCGGCATTCAAACCGAGCACCTGTTCCTCGGCGAACCGCTGGTGTCCGAATTGTCCATCACGAAGTGGTAGTGACACGAACGCGAAAACCGTTGGGATTTTCTGAGGAACGGCACCTGTCCGCCGTACCAACCCGATCAGACGCGTGTCTACGTGACGGTTTGCGGTCGGGCGTCAATGACGCTGAACCCAAAAATCAACGCACTCTCCCCGCG
>JAESSZ010000649.1 GCA_016763875.1 Nannocystaceae bacterium | reverse complement strand
GGAGCACAGCCGCCCCGCCGTTTCGGCCCTCGTCGAAGGCTTGCGTTCACAGTTGCAAGCGGCGCTTGGGGTCGAGCACGCCGCCTGAGCGGCACGGACTGCGGTTCAGCTTAGACACTGGGGGCACATCGTCACCGTGCACGATGACAACTGACCGGTGATCGACGTGGTGTCCAGCACATCGACGTCGCACTGCTCGGCGCACACCATGAACATCGCCTGCCCCATCTCTTCGGCGCAGGCGCGGAAGCACGTGCAGCCTTCGTCGGCCGTGCACATCTCCAACTCGGCGCAACAGCTGTCCTTGACGCACATCCCACAGTCGTCCTCGTCGGCGCTCGGCTCGCAGGCACCGGCCATCCCGGTGCTTGAACCGTCATCCATGCTCGTGCCCGCACCGTCGTCCATGCCGTCGTCCATGCTCGAGTCGTCCATCCCCATGCTGCCGGAGTCGGCGTCGTCCATCCCGTCTGCTGCGCTTCCTCCGTCAGTGGCGGCGTTCGTCGCGGCGTCGTTGGCGGTATCGGTGCCGTCATCGTCGTCGTCGCCAGAACACGCGGAGACCAGAACGAGGCCGAGGACCAGGGTCGCGACGGCCCGGAGTTTATGAACGGTGACGGTGGGGATGGGTGCGCGGCAGGCCATAACAAGTCCGAGTGAAGTCGCGCGAGGCTAACAGGTGTTGGCCGCCGATCCCCACGAACCCGGATTTTCGACCGCCACATTGCTTGGCCCGCAGATCCGCGCCATGGTGCCGCCCCATGGACCTGAGGGCGGCTCTGTACACGGCAGTGCACGGCGGAACGACGGGCGACCGCGGATTTTACACCGACGTCTGCCGCGGTGCGCGGTCGGTCCTTGAGTTCGGGTGCGGCGGCGGACGCTTGCTTGGGGTGCTTGCGGGCAGCGAGCGTCGCGTGGTTGGCGTGGACCACGATGAGGGGCTGCTCGCTCTCGCCCAAACCCAACTCGAGCAAAGCGGTCTTTCCAACCGCGTCACGCTGCGGTTGGACGACATGCGCCGCGTGGATCTCGGGCAGCGCTTCGACCGAGTGGTGCTCGCGTTCAACGGCCTGTGGTGCCTGCCGGACGACACGGCCGTCGGCGAAGCGCTACGCAACGCCGCGACCCACCTGGCCGAGGGCGGAAGACTCGCGCTGGACGTGTATCGCGTTGACGCCTTTCACAACGACGCCCAGCCCGACGATGTCGCCGCCGATGCACGCCACCCCGTCGCGACCGTCGAGGTCGATGGCACGACATGGGAGGTCACCGAGTGCAGCACCTGGCGTCCCGACCGTCGTGAGATCGAAGCCAGATACACACACGAGGCTGCCGACGGGCGCACGCTCACTACGACGATTGAGCACCACTACCTCCTGGAGGACGAAGTCGTGGCCGCGATCCAGGCGGCTGGCCTGCCGCACGTGCACGCCCGCCACGGCCTCGCCGCCGACGACTCGCTACTCATCGAAGCGTGGCGCTGAACTCAGATTCAGTTTTAGTGGAGGAACAAACGGTCGAGACGGGTCGTAAGCCGGGTTCTGTCCCCGACTCGATTGCTCTCGCCGGGTGATGATCATTCTTCTACGCGGCGCTACCCGAGGCGGGGCGGACAGCCCCTGCTCGCTTCCCGAGGGTTGCGAGCTGCCCCTGCTCGGCCTTGCTCCGGGTGGGGTTTACCGTGCGACCCCTGTCACCAGCGGCCCGGTGCGCTCTTACCGACACCCTTTCACCCTTACCCGTGTGAACACGGGCGGTTTACTTTCTGTGGCACTTTCCTTCGAGTCACCCCGACTGGCCTGCGCCAGCACCCTGTCCTGTGGAGCCCGGACTTTCCTCGACGAACGCTCGATTGCTTGCGCGCTCAAACGCCGCCGCGATCATCTTATCCCGCTCGGCCGTCTGTTCCTCCGACCGCGGGGTTTAGCATCCATGCCCCCGCGGGTCGAACACAAAACTCACACGGTGCAGGATCGCGGGCCCCCAGAGGTATGAGCAAGCGACGCCAGGCTCACTCGGGTGCGAACTTGGCGAGCCAGATATCGCCGTCATTGTTCCTGGAGTCGCGGATCTCCCCGGTGACAATGATGTTGTCGCTGGCATCGACCGCTACCGCCCGCGCCTCGTCGTTGTCCATACCCGCGCCAAAGATCGTCTGCGACCACAGCTCCAGGCCGGTGACGTCGAACTTGCGCATCCAGATATCAGTGTCGGTGTCGGTGAACCCCTTGAACCCGACCACGATCACGTTGTCCATGGAGTCCGTGGCGACACCAAAGGCGTTGTCGTTGACAATGGCGGGCCCGCCGAAGCGCTTCCACCACTGCAACTCGCCCGCCTCGGGCTCGAACGTACCAACCCAAAAGTCCTGGTTGTTCGCGAGCACGGGACTAATGCCCGCGACCACAAGATTGCCGTTGGCCGACCGCGAGATCGAGAAACCGGCATCGTCGGCGGAGTCGTCGCTGTCCCACGTCACGGTCCAGTCTTCGCTGCCGGCTGCGTCATATTTCCGCAGCCACACGTCGCGATTGAACGCGCCGTTGTCGATGAAACCGGAGACATACAGCGCGCCGTCGTCGTCGAACACGACACCACGGCCCCGGTCGTCCAGACCTTGTGGCCCAGCGACGGTGTCGCTCCAGACCTCGACGCCAAGGGAGTCGTACACAGCGACCCAGATGTCGTTGTCGTTGGCGCCCGCGCGCACAAGCCCGGCGAGACCGAGGTTGCCATCGTTGTCGAACGCAATCGCCCGACCGCCATCGTTGCCGGCCGCAGGTCCGTCGACCGTCACGGACCACACAGTCACGCCATCGGGATCCAACATCGAGATCCAGATGTCGGCGCTTGCGGGCGAGGTGTCGGTTTCCCTGGTGACGGCGATGTTCCCTGCCCCATCGATCGCCACCGCGTAGGCTCGGTCCTCGCCGCCCATCGATACGTCGTCGCGCACCGTCCACAGCTCGTTGCCGTCGCCGTCGACTTTGCGCACGAAGATATCGGGGTTGGCGAGCTCGTCCACGATGTAGCCGACCACCACGATCTCGTCGTCTGGCCCCACCGCAACGCCCTGCCCCGCTTCACGGAGCGCCGCATCGCCGCCCTGGGTGGTTTGCCACAGGGACGAATCAAAGGTCTCGGTACAATCGTTGTCGCAGCCGTCCCCGTTGACGTCATTGCCGTCGTCGCACGCCTCGACGCCTTCAACTGTACCGTTGCCGCAAACCGGCGGCGGATTGGTGGTACCCCCCGTATCGCCGACGTCATCCGGACCGTCGTCGGGGGTGACCTCGGCGACGGTGGTTTCATCCACCCCGTCATCAGAACCACCCGTTGTATCGCTGCCGGTTCCGCTGCCCGCCGTGCTGCCACCGCCCGCGGACGTATCGTTAGCGCACGACAGTGACGCGGAACAAAACAGCGCAAGCCCGAAAGCGCAGCGAAGCCGGGAGCCCGAAACCAAGTTCATGCAGCGATCGTACACTGGCTCGGTGAGTGAAACGACGCCCCGCTCCCTGCCTCTGGCGGTCCTGACGTCGGGAGGCGACGCACCGGGAATGAACGCGGCACTGCGCGCCGTGGTGAAGATCGCCGCCAGCCGTGGGATCGCGGTGCTCGGGGTCATGGACGGCTACACCGGGCTGCTGCACGGGCGGTTGCGACCTCTGACCACGCAAGACGCCGCAGGTGGCGCGCATATACCTGACCCCGAGATCGACTTCGCGGCCACGATGGGCGGCACCATGCTCGGGTCTGCGCGTGAGCCACGGTTCGTCACCCAGGACGGTCGAAAGCCAGCCCTTGAGGTCCTGCGCGGTTTGTCCGGACTCGTCGTCATCGGTGGCAACGGCTCGCTGGCGGGCGCGCATGCCCTGGCGGGCGAGAGCAGCACCCCCGTCGTGGGCATCCCCGCGTCCATCGACCACGACGTCGGTTGCACAGGCACCTCAATCGGCGTGGATACGGCGCTCAATACCATCGTGGCCTGCTGCGACCGGATCAGCGACACCGCGCGGGCGCATCGGCGTGCGTTCATCGTCGAGGTCATGGGACGTGATAGCGGGTACCTGGCGATGGCCGCCGCGGTCGCAGCGGGGGCTGACGCCGTCCTGTTCGGAGAGCAAGGACGCGACGAAGCGACAATTGTCGACGCCGTCGAGGCGGCCATCCGACGCGCATTTGGCGTCGCAGGAAAACGTCGCGTGCTGATCGTAAAAGCCGAAGGCGTCACCCTGCCCTGCACCGAGTTGGTCCGTCAGCTCGACGCACGCCTGAGCGATCTTCCTGAGGTAGGCGTGCGCGCGACCGTGCTCGGGCATCTCGTCCGCGGCGGCAGCCCTTCGTTTCAAGACCGTATGGTCGCCGGACGTCTGGGTCTGGCCGCCGTCGATGCGATCCGCGACGGGGTGACCGACGTGATGGCCGCCTGGCAAGCGCCGCGAGCGAAGGGCGAGACAACCGTCGACCCTCATGTGACCCGCGTGCCGTTGGCCGACGTCCTGACCGAGAGCCGCGCACTCACCGACGGCACCAGCGAGGTCACCCGCTGGCGGGTCAAAATGATGGAGCAGCTCGAAGGGGTGTTCGGGCTTTGAAGTCAACGGCCACACCTCTGTGGATCTTCGGGTACGGCTCGCTGGTATGGCGTCCGGCGTTTCCCCATGTCGAGCGTCGACCCGGATCGATCCAGGGATGGAAGCGTCGGTTCTGGCAGCACTCGACCGACCACCGTGGCGTGCCCGGAGCGCCCGGTCGCGTGGTGACCTTGCTCGCCGAAGCGGGGGCGCAATGTTGGGGCATGGCGTATCGCGTGGGCGAGCAAGACCGTGCCGCGGTGCTTGCGAACTTGGACCACCGCGAAAAAAACGGCTACGCACGCTATCAACTCGAGGTCACGTTTGGCGGCGAGGTCACCAGCCCCGCCAACGCACCGGCCACCCCGCCGGTCGTAGCTCTGGTGTACATCGCAACCGAGGACAACCCGGATTTTGCCGGGCCCGCTTCGATCGATGCGATCGCCGCCCAGATTCGGCGCTGCCGGGGACCGAGCGGGGACAACACGCAATACGTACTCGCGTTGGCCGAGGCGTTGACGTCGATGGGCGCCGAAGATGCGCACGTGTCATCCCTCGCCGACCGACTACGGGCGGACCCCAGCCAAAGCGAGACCACCCCGTAGCACGGCCCGTAACACGGACCTCAACCGGTGGTGTAGGCTTGTCGTCATGAGCGCGCGCCGTCTGGCGACCAATCGTCTGGTTCTCGTCTCGGCCACATCCCAGCATCTGCTGGTAGAACGCAGGGACGTCAGCCAACTCGCGCGGCTACTGGCCGCAGAAGTTCCCGAAGGCTGGCCGCCACAAGGGTGCGACGACGAGGCAGTGGAGCAGATGCACCATCAGCTCAGTGCCGCCCCCGCCGAGTTGGTTTGGAGACGGCGGTACATCGTACGCAAGAGCGACGGGCCCACGCGTCCCCAACTCGTCGGCCATCTGCGCCTCGGCGGGCCGCCCAAGTTCGGCACCGTGCACATCGAACAACTCGCGCTGGTGGCCGAGCACCACGGCCAACAGATCGAACGTGAAGCGCTGGGGGTGGTCATCGACTGGGTCATGGGCCAAGACGGGGTCGACCGCGTGACCGCAGATCAGTCCGATGACGAGGGCGAGTTGGCGATTTGGAGCGAGCTTGCCTTTGTCACCGACGACGAAACCGGCCGCTGGGTCCGCACGCGCGACGCCTGGCTGGCGGACGGACCGACCACGCCGCACAAACTCGTGCCCCGTCCCGCGGACGATGCGATCGCGGGGATCCCAACGATGGCCGCCGATGTGTTCGCTCGGCTCATCAAGGAGCCGCTGCGCGATGCCAAAGACCTGCAACGCGAGTGCGCCCTGTACCTGGGGATCATCGACACGGCGGCGCAAGACAACCCCTACGTCGATGCCGCGCTGGGCAAAGAGATCGCCCGAATCTGCCACGCCCTGCTGGCGGACATCGAGGCCACGACGCCTGAGCACACCCGCAGGCAGATCCAGGCCGCGACCCGCTACTTCGTCACGGAAGACGACGGCGACAGCGATCTGGCGATCGGCGGACTGGACGAAGACGCGGCCGTCGCCAACGCGGTCGCCGAGCATCTCGGGCGCGGCGACTTGGTCACCGATTTTCCTTAGGGGTCAGCAGTGAAGACATACCCACGTGATCTTCGCGGCTACGGGCGCACACCGCCCGATCCCCAGTGGCCCGGCGGGGCCAAAGTCGCGGTGCAGTTCGTGCTGAACTTCGAAGAGGGCGGCGAGAACTGCGTCCTGCACGGCGACGCGGCCTCGGAGACGTTTCTCTCCGAGATCGTTGGC
>JAESSZ010000648.1 GCA_016763875.1 Nannocystaceae bacterium | reverse complement strand
GACCGCGGTCTTCCGCGCCCTGGACCAACTCGCCGAGCGACTCGACATACCCGAGGAACGACGCGCCCCGCTGCTGGCCGACGGGGCCAAGGCTGCGCTTCTTGAAAGCCACGGCGCATGAGCGAACCCAACAATGCCTCGATCGACATCGGGGGTCTGCTCACCATCGATGTCGCGTCTGAACTGCGTAAGCTGTCGTTGGCGCAGCTACAGGGCCCCTGGCAGATTCCCGCGGAGCTCGTACGACGGGCCATCCGCGACTCGGCAACGACGGTCCATGTCACGACGGCCCGCCAACGATTCGAGGTCACCGACAATGGTCGAGGCGTTGAAGTGGCGCAACTGCAGTGGACCGCGGTTCTGCTCGACGTTCGTCGAGACAACGAGGAACGTCATCGCGCCCTGACCGCGCTTGAATCGGCCGGCGCCCTGGCGCTGTTGGCGATAGCTGGCTTGTCGCCCAAACAGTTGAAAGTCAGCAGTGTCCGAGCTGGCGTGCGCGCTACGCTGACGTTCCAAGCCGGCCGTGCGCCCTGGGTGGCGACAGAAGCGGACGCGAGTGCAGACGAAACCCACGTCGTGCTCACAACCAAGGCCATCGAACGCAAGCGGGCGATCGAGTGGCTCACCGGCGCCGTGCGTTTTTCCCGGGTGCCCGTGCTCGTCGACGGCAAGTCGATGAACGCAGGCTTTCTCGATACGTTCGGACCCGAGCCCCTGCATCAACCGTTGCGCGGGCAGATAGCTATCCCAGCCAGCGGGGATACGGCGCACACTTGGCTGCTGGAGCACGGGCTCGTCACGGGACACGTGGCCGTACCGGACGCGCCCTGTTTCGAAGCCGCGGTCGAGCTTGGGAGCCACTCGACTGAGCTTTCGGCCGCACGGTTGCGCGAAAAAATGGAGCCGCTGGTGCCAGCACTCATCGACCAAGCTGTTGGCCACCTGGTACGCCTGGGCCGGTCGGCGCCGAGCATGCCGGAGCCAGCGCGCGTCCGAATCGCGCGTCTGCTACTGCTGACTGCACGCAAGCAACTACGGACCAAGGCGGTACACGCCGTCCCCGCGTTCAGGGTGGTCGACGCGGACTCCGACCGCTGCGTCAGCCTTTCGAGCTTGCGCGAGGCCGCCGCGGCAGACGGCTCGCTCCCCGCGCTGTACTCGACGCAGCGCCCCGACCGCTTTGCCCTGGGCTCTGTGCCCGTCCTCATCGCTGACGAAGGTGAGAGAAGCTTGCTGGCCGAAGTGCTCGGGATTCGCTTCCGGCCGCCCGAAGTCCGCGACAACGCGGGACCCCTCGCCGCAGCGTGGCGGAGATTTGTCGTGGGCACCGGGCGGATGCTCGCCGGCCTCGCCGAGGTCATTCGCCACCCAATGCGCCCGGTGCTCATCGACGATGCGGCGCTGCATGCAACCGAGGTGAGCCTACTGGAGGCCATGCGCCGCCACGCAGCCCGTGGCCGCCATCGCGTGGTGGGAGACGTCCGCATGTGTGACGGCGCCGGTCCAGTCCGCCGTCGTCCCGGAAATCCCCCGCGCCTACTGCTGCCACGCAGCAACCCAACTGTCATCGCCGCTGCCCGAGCTCTGGCGCAAGACTCGGCGTGGATCTATCCGGTGTGGCTTGCGCTCACGAACGGCGAATCGCTGCCGCCTGCCACGCTGCGGGGGCGCTGGGTTGCCGGCGAGTAGGCCTAGGCGGTCATCCGCCGCGGCCGAAACTGAAACCGCGGGGCCTCGTCGCCGTAGTGTTCGGGTATACTCGTCGTTGAGTTGAGACGAGTCATTCCGATAGCCCTTGGTATCGCGACCAGTGCCCTGATACTCGGGGCATGCTTTGACGATGCCGAGCCGGTTACGGGTGTGACATCGGGCGCGAGCTCGGACGGAGGGTCGACAGCAGAGCCGGAAGCGAGTTCGACTGGCGCCGAGGCTGACACGACCGGCGACACGACCGGCGGGCCGGTTGAATGCCCAGCAACCTGCTTTACCGGTCGCTGCGACGACGTCGGACGCTGTGTCCGCACCGTGTTTGTCACGAGTGACACCTACCTGCCAGATTTCAACAACTCAAGCGGTGCAGACGTGATCTGCAATGCAGAGGCCTCGGGCGCCGAACTCGACGGGAGGTTCGCCGCACTCGTCGCAACCAACGGCAACCTCGCCTCCGCGTTCCAGCACGCCGCCATCAGCGTGGACGCACCAGATGCTTTTACGCTGCCCAGCCAGGAGTTCGTGGGAACGTCGGCCGACTTGCGTCCCGACGTCGATTCCGGCGCGCTGCTGACACACGCGATCGACAGGGGAGCGGACGGAATGCCACCGCCCCAAGATGTGGGCACAGCATGTCTCAACGACTCCGGCCTCCGAGTTTGGACAGGTCTAAGGATCGCGCAAAGCATGCTTGAGACCACGGGCCAATGCGGTGATTGGAACGGCTTGGGCAATGGCGGTACCGGACGGTTCGATGAACTCGACCTCGCTTGGATCGGTAGCGCCGCGAACTGTCCCTGCGTAGATGCTGTCTCTTCACAACCAGCCACCGCCCGGCTCTATTGCGTCGAAGTCCCGCAGTAACGAGTTTCAATCGTGCGTATCTTGTACGGCGTCGTAGGCGAGGGCATGGGCCATGCGATCCGGTCGCGCGCGGTCCTGGAACATCTGGTCCGTGAGGGCCACGAGATTCACATCGTTGCCTCCCAGCGTGCGGTCGATTTCCTGCGCAAACATTTCGACCCAACCTCCGTGTCCCGCATCCACGGCCTGCACATGGTCACCGAGGACAATCGTGTGCGTCGCGGCAAGACGCTGTGGGCAAACGTCCTCAAAGGGACCGCCGCCATCCCCGGCCAGATCCGCACGTACTTTGACCTGATCGAGTCCTTCGAACCCGAAGCGGTGATCAGCGACTTCGAATCGTGGACGTACTACTTCGGTCGCGCACATCGTCTGCCGGTGTTCTCCATCGACAACATGCAGATCATCCATCGTTGCGAGCTTCCGAGTGCGGTGCTCGACGGCTACGAAGCGGAGTTCGAGATCACCAAGGCGTTTATCCGCGGAAAGCTCCCGCGCGCGGACCACTACTTCATCACGACCTTCTTCCAGCCTCCGACGCGCAAAGACAACACGACGTTGCTGCCGCCGATCTTGCGGGCCGACGTGCTCGGTAAGAAGGCCGAGGACGGCGAACATCTACTCGTGTACCAGACCTCAGAGGGCAACTCGGAGCTGGTCAAGGCCCTGGATGATTCGGGACTCGAATGCCGGATCTACGGCATGCGCCGCGGCATCGAGTCGGAGCAAGTCGAGGGGCGACTGCGCTACCGGCCGTTCTCGGAAGCCGGGTTTATCGACGACCTGCGTACATCTCGGGGCGTTGTCACCGGCGGCGGGTTCACGCTGATGTCCGAGTGCGTCTACCTGCACAAACCCACCCTCTCGATTCCGATCGAGCGACACTTCGAACAGATCTTGAACGGGCGCTACCTCGAACACCTTGGCTTTGGACGGTTTGCCGCAAAGGCCGACGCAGGCGTTGTCGGTGAGTTTCTTGAGGCGATCCCGGACTGTGCGGCCAAGCTCGCGACAGTCCAGCAAGACGGAAACAAGAGACTCTTCGCCGCGCTGGACGAGCACCTTGATCGCGCGGCCGCAGGCCTCTACTGACGTCGAGCTACGCCAGCGGCTGCACAACAACGGCCGTCCCGTACACCAGGATCTCGGCGGCCCCTTGCATCACGGTCGACGTCGTAAAGCGGACCGCCAGAATCGCATTAGCGCCCAGCTGCAAGGCTTCGGCGCGCATGCGATCGAGCGACTGCTCGCGACTCTCGGCCAGCATCTTGGTGTAGTCCGATATCTCGCCGCCAATGAGGCTCTTGAGCCCCGCCATGATGTCGACGCCAAAGTTGCGAACCCGCACCGTGTTGCCGCGAACGAGGCCCAAGACGCGCACGATCTGGTAGCCGGTCACCTCGTCGGTGGTCGTCAGCAGCATCGTGCCGTGCTGTTGTTGAGCAAGAGCCTGACCACCGGGAACCGCGGGTACTTTCATCGAACGATGTCCTTGTAGGGGTCGTTGGCGTGTGTTGCGAGACGCACACGGACAACAGAATACAGCAGGATGAGCAGACCCATGCCCACCACGCCACCGCCAACCGGGGTAAAGAACGCGGCCGCGAAGCCACCAAGGATCATCGCGAGCCCCACGCCCCTCTCCACTCGCGCACGCGACGTATTTTCGACGGTCGCTATCGCCTCGTCCTTCCGCACGCGCTCGAGCCAGCCGTGCCCAAGGTTCCCGCGTGCGACCTGGTTCTCAATATGCGCACGCAAGTCGGGCCGTTCCTCGGCGTACAGCGTCAGCTCCTCGGTCTCCGCGTCGGTCGCGTTGCCTTCGAGTTGACACTGCAGCAGGACCGCAACCCGCTCAGCGGCGACATCCGGCTGCCCGAGGTCGTCGTCAAGATCATTGCCCGGCGCCACGCGTGCGGATGTTAGCACCGCCCTGGTTCAGCGCCCTGTTCGAGCCTCCGTAGGCTGCTAGGGTAGCCCTCGATGCGGGGACATACAGTGGTTGCGTGCTTGGTCGGGTTGTTCATGGCCGGCCCAATGGGATGCGACAAGGACAAAGACAAGGACAAGGACAAAGTCCAGCCACGGGAAGCGGCGAAGACACCGACCGCCCCTGCCCCCAACCCTCACAAGACGGTCGAGGCCATGGCCGCACAAAAGCCCGCGCTTCGTAGCCAGGACGGCTCGTTCGACCTCACCGTGGACGAAACCACGACGCACCTGCCCGTGCTGCCGTTCGGGCAGAACTCGGCGGTCTACTTTGAAGGCAAGAAGGGGCGAATCACGGTCGCGGGAAGTAGCCAGGTCGGCTACCCAAGCTTCCGGGCCGAAATGGTCGGCTGGCGTCTCGACGAGTTGACCCTTCCCATGACCCTCACCGGCAGCGACAAACAGCTTGTCCGTTTTCGCTACCAAGTGACTGAGCGCGTGGAGTACAAAAGCGACGACGCAGCGACCCGGCGGGGAGAGAACGAGGTCACGCTGCTGAGCTACGAAGGCAACGTGCTCACGGGTACCTTTGCCGGCACCGTCGCTCCGAAGAGCAAGGCCCTCGGCGAGCCGATGAAAGTCAGCGGCAAGTTCAAGACGACGCTACGGCTCAAGGGAGTCGAGCGTGCGAGCGACAAATCCGGGGCTGATGCAGAGGCCGCGCAAGCGGGCGAAACGGACGGCTGAATCGCGCTCCGTCTGGAGGAAGCTCGCACGTCCTCCAGACGGAAGAAGTTAGAAGCACTCTGGGTATTGAGCCACGCACTGCTCTTCGTTTAGGTCGAGCTTTTCGCAAACCGCGCCGATGTTCTCGCAAGACGGGGGTTCTTCGCCTTCGAAGCACTCCGGGAACTCCGCTGCGCACTGCTCCTCGCTCAGCTCTTCTGCTTCGCAGATCTCTGCCACCTCTTCGCACTCGCCGGGTTCCTCGCCGCCAAAGCACTCGGGAAACTCCGCCGCGCACTGCTCTTCGCTTAGCGCCTCTGCCGCGCAGATCTCTGCCGCCTCTTCGCACTCACCGGCTTCCTCGCCGTCTTCGCCTTCGCCGTCTTCGCCCTCACCGTCTTCGCCCTCACCGTCTTCGCCTTCACCGTCCTCGCCT
>JAESSZ010000647.1 GCA_016763875.1 Nannocystaceae bacterium | reverse complement strand
GAAGCTGTTCGCGAGCGGGCGACTTCCTGTGGAGCGCATTGTCTCGCTTGCCGGCCCTCTCGTTCGCAAGCCTCGCCTCCTTCGCACTCGGGTTGGCGCTGCGCTCGAAGAGATCGCGAGCAAGGACGAGCTGCAAGAGACGGACGGCGAGACGCGCGTCATCTCGGGTTCTGTCCTCCAGGGGCGCACCTCGGCCGGGGACATCCACGGCTACTTGGGGCGCTACCACCAGCAGGTCACGGTTTTGGGCGAGCCTCACGAACGCGAGTTCATGCGCAGGCTGATGCCTGGTTTCGGAGTGTTCTCCACGATTCGTGCGTTTCTCGGGTCGATTCTCCCGGGCACTCGCAAGTTCCCAATGAACGCCAGCGCGAACGGTTCACACCGCGCGATGGTGCCGATCGGCATGTACGAGCGCGTGCTGCCGATGGACCTGATGGCAACTCACCTGCTGCGGGCGGTGCTCGTCAACGACACCGTGTTCGCCGAGACGTTGGGCGTGCTCGAACTAGACGAAGAAGACCTCGCGTTGTGCACGTTCGTGTGCCCCTGCAAAAACGACTACGGCAGCGCACTGCGTGAAACCCTCACGATGATCGAGAAGGAAGGCTGATGAAACCGCTCAGGGATCTCCTCGACAAGATCGAGCCGCTCTTCACCAAGGGCGGCAAGCTCGAACGCTTCTATGCGCTTTTTGAGGCGATAGACACGATGCACTTCTCGCCGCTCGATCGGGCGAAGGGCACGACACACGTTCGTGACGGACTCGACCTCAAGCGTTTGATGATCACCGTCGTCGTCGCGCTCGTGCCGTGCATCATTTTTGCGCTGTACAACACGGGCTATCAGGCCGCGGCTGCCGTCTCGGCCGGCGCCGCGCCGCTCGACAACTGGCAGGACGCGCTTTTCTACGGGACGCTCGGGTATACGGCCGACCCGACGGACGTCCTTGGGTGCTTCATTCACGGCACTCTGTTTTTCGCCCCGATCTACCTCACGGGTCTGGCGGTCGGAGGCATGATCGAAGGCGCGTTCGCCATCATTCGCAAACACGAGATCACCGAGGGCTTCCTCGTGACCTCGATGCTCTTCCCGCTCATCCTGCCGCCCACCATCCCGTTGTGGCAGGTGGCCCTGGGTATTTCGTTTGGCGTGATCATCGGCAAAGAGGTGTTTGGCGGGGTGGGCATGAACGTGCTTAACCCCGCGCTCACCGGCCGAGCGTTTCTGTTCTTCGCCTATCCCGCGCAGATCTCAGGTGACCAGGTCTGGATCGGCGCCAGCAACCTCGTCGCCGACGGCTACAGCGGCGCCACGATGCTGGCGACCGCCGCCGAGAGCGGCATCGCCAAGTTCACCGACGTCCACTTCATGGATGCGCTCATCGGGCTTGTGCCGGGCTCCATGGGCGAGACTTCCGTGCTCGCGTGCTTGGGGGGTGCGTGCATCCTTATATTCACGCAAGTTGGCTCGTGGCGAACGATGCTGGGAGTCACCGTGGGCACGCTCGCGACTGCATCGCTGCTCAACATGTTCCCGTCGGACACCAATCCGATGTTCGCGGTGCCCTTCATGTGGCACATCGTTCTGGGCGGTTGGGCCTTTGGCACCGTGTTCATGGCCACCGACCCCGTGAGCTCTTCCTTTACGGAGAAGGGCAAGCTCATCTACGGCTTTGGCATCGGCGTGATGGTGGTGATGGTCCGGGTGGTCAACCCGGCCTACCCCGAAGGCATGATGCTGTCGATCTTGTTCATGAACATGTTCGCGCCGCTCATCGACCACTTCTTCGTACAAGCGAACGTCAAACGGAGGAAAGCTCGTTATGGCCTTTAGTACCAAGTACATCGTTGGCTTTGCCGCCGCGGTCTGCGTGGTCTGCTCGATCTTTGTCGCCGGCTCGGCCGTGGCGCTCAAGGAAAGGCAAGATCGCAACGCAGTCCTCGACAAGCAAAAACAGGTTCTCAAGGTCGCCGGGTTGCTCAAGGAGGACGAGTCGATCGCCGACGCGGAGGTTGCGAAGCGGTTCGAGGCCAACCTCGTCCCCCGTCTCGTGACGCTGGAGACCGGCGAGTACGACGACACGGCCGATGCGGCGACGTTTGACCAGGACAAGGCCGCCAAGGACCCCGCAACGAGTGCTAAGGCGCCCGAGGGCAATCTGGCCAAGGTCCAACGCGTCCCCAATCAGGCGCTCATCTACCAGCTTGTCGACAGCGACAAAACGATCAAGGCGCTCATCATTCCGGTGGAGGGCAAGGGCTTGTGGTCCACGCTCAAGGGCTTCATCGCCCTGGATGTGGACACCACCACGGTCCAAGGGTTGACGTTTTACTCGCACAAAGAGACGCCCGGCTTGGGCGGCGAGGTCGACAACCCCAAGTGGAAGGCACTGTGGCCCGGCCGCAAGGTCTTCGACGAAGAGTGGAAACCCAAGCTCACCGTGATCAAGGGTCAGGCGGGACCTGCCGCCGATGACCCGTTTCGTGTCGACGGTTTGTCGGGCGCGACGCTCACCAGCCGCGGCGTGACCCACCTCGTTCAGTTCTGGCTTGGCGATGACGCCTTTGGCCCGTACCTGAAGCGCTTCCGGGAGACGGGGGAGTAACGATGTCTAAAGCGTCTAAAACTGTTCTCGACCCACTGTTCAACGACAACCCCATCGCGTTGCAGGTGCTGGGCGTGTGCTCGGCGCTCGCGGTCACGACCAAGATCGAGACCGCGCTGGTGATGTCGGTGGCAGTGACACTTGTGCTTATCGCGAGCAACGCCTCGATCTCGGCACTCCGCAATCTCATCCCGCCGAGCATCCGCATCATCGTTCAGCTGGTGATCATCGCCTCGCTGGTGATCATCGTTGACCAGGTCCTCAAGGCGTTCGTCTACGAGGTCAGCAAGCAGATGTCGGTCTTCGTCGGCCTCATCATCACCAACTGCATCGTGATGGGTCGAGCCGAAGGCTTTGCGATGCAAAACGGTGTGAAGTTGAGCATGCTCGACGGCCTAGGCAACGGCCTGGGCTACTCGGTCATCCTGTTGGTCGTTGGCGCCTTCCGAGAGCTGTTTGGCTCCGGTTCGCTGTATGGCCTCCAAATACTCAAGCCGGTGACCGAGGGCGGCTTCTATCAGACCAACGGCCTGATGGTGCTGGCGCCCGCAGCGTTCTTCCTCATCGGGATCTTCATCTGGGTGCTACGCACCTTCAAGACCGACCAAGTGGAGGCGGAGTAGAGCATGGAGCACTATCTCAGCATTTTGGCGAAGACAATCTTCGTCGAGAACATGGCCTTGGCCTTCTTCCTGGGCATGTGTTCGTTCCTCGCCGTCTCGCGCAAGATCGAGACTGCGATCGGCCTTGGTGGCGCGGTCATTTTTGTCCTCGCGGTCACGTGCCCGATCAACAACCTGATCTACAACCTGCTGCTTCGCGAAGGCGCGTTGACATGGATCAGCGCGGACCTGGCGGATGTCGATCTTGAGTTCCTGACGTTCTTGACCTTCATCGGCAGCATCGCCGCCGTGGTCCAGATCGTGGAGATGGGGCTCGATAAGTTCTCGCCCACGCTCTACAACGCGCTGGGGGTGTTCCTGCCCCTCATCGCTGTGAACTGCGCCATTTTGGGCGCGTGTTTGTTCATGGTCGAGCGCGACTACAACCTGGCCGAGAGCACCGTGTTCGGTATCGGCAACGGTATCGGTTGGGCGCTGGCGGTCGTGGCAATGGCCGCGCTCCGCGAAAAGATGCGCTACAGCAACGTGCCCGAGGGGCTGCGTGGCTTGGGCATTGCCTTCATTCTTACTGGGTTGATGGCCATCGGTTTCATGGCCTTCTCCGGAATTCAGCTTTAGGAGCTATTGCCGATGATGACGACAATCTTGCTCGGCGTGGCCATGTTCACGGTGGTGATCGTGGGCCTGGTGGTGGTGCTGCTGGTCGCGAAGGCCCAGCTCGTCAACAGCGAAGCGGTCACGATCACGATCAACGGCGAAAAGGACATCACGGTGCCCGCCGGTGGCACCTTGCTGGGGGCCTTGGCGGCGGAGAAGATCTTCATTCCGTCCGCGTGCGGCGGCAAAGGCAGTTGCGGCGTGTGCCTGGTGCACGTGCACGAGGGCGGGGGCGCCATGCTTCCCACCGAGGGCACGTTTATCAATCGCGGCCAGGCTCGCGAAGGCTGTCGCCTGTCGTGTCAGGTGAAGGTCAAGCAGAGCATGAAGATCGAGGTCGAACCCGAGATCTTCAGCGTGCGCAAATGGAAGTGCACTGTCACCTCCAACGACAACGTCGCGACCTTCATCAAGGAGCTCAAGCTCGCGCTGCCGGAAGGTGAGTCGGTCCCGTTCCGTGCTGGCGGCTACATTCAGATCGAGTGCCCGCCCCACGTTGCGAAGTACAAGGACTTCGACATCGACGAGGAGTACCGAGGCGACTGGGACAAGTTCGACATGTGGCGCTACACGTCCACGGTCACCGAACCGGTCGAGCGTGCCTACTCCATGGCGAACTATCCCGACGAGGCGGGCATGATCCTGCTCAACGTGCGCATCGCCAGCCCGCCGCCGCGTGGCCCTGACGGCATCCCG
>JAESSZ010000646.1 GCA_016763875.1 Nannocystaceae bacterium | reverse complement strand
GAGCACGTCCAAGAACTCCACCGCATCCGCCGAGAAGGCAGCTGCCAAGAAGACCGGCGCCAAGGCGGCGGGCAAGAAACCTGCGGCCAAGAAGACCGCGAAGAAGACGGCCGCCAAGACCGCGGCGAAGAAGACCGCGAAGAAGACGACCGCGAAGAAGACGGCCGCGAAAAAGAAGACGACGAAGAAGGTCGTGACGCGGAAAGTCGGGACTAAGAAGTCCAGCAAGACGAGCCCGCCGCCTTCCGGCAAGGGACGTCAACTGGTGATCGTCGAGAGTCCGGCCAAGGCCAAGACGATCAACAAATATCTCGGGTCGGACTTCGTCGTGCACGCCTCGGTCGGGCACATTCGCGACCTGCCGTCCAAGTCGCCCAAGGGCGTCAAAATGCCCGTGCCGGGCGTCGACCTCGACAACGACTTTGCTCCGACCTACGTGGTGCTCGCGGGCAAGGCGAAAACGGTCGCGGAGCTCAAGCGCTTGGCGAAGGAAGCCAGCGATGTCTGGTTCGCGACTGACCTCGATCGCGAAGGGGAGGCCATCGCCTGGCATCTCGCGCAAGAACTGCAGGTCGATCCCAAGACCGCCAAGCGAGTGGTGTTCAACGCGATCACCAAAGAAGAGGTGAACCGAGCGTTTGCTAAACCGCGGCCGATCGACGGCGCCAAGGTCAACGCGCAGCAGGCTCGTCGCATCTTGGACCGCATCGTTGGCTACCAGGCCTCGCCCCTGCTGTGGAAAAAGGTGGCGCGCGGTCTGTCGGCGGGCCGCGTGCAATCGGTGGCAGTGCGACTGGTCGTCGAACGCGAGCGGGCGATTGAGCGCTTCGTGCCCGACGAGTCGTGGCGAGTGACCGCGCAACTTGCTCTGGATCCCAAGCAGGCACCCAGCCTGCTCCCCACATGGCAAGCCTTGCTCGCTCAACGTGACGAAAAGGGAAAGCCCGTCACGATCAAGGCCAAGAACGCCTGGTTGGCGGACAGCGGCGCCCTGCAAGCCGAGTTGGTTCAGCTGGACGGACAGCGATTCAGCCTCGGTTGTAAGGCCGACGAGCCGCTCGATCTGTCCAAAGACATCGCGAAGGTCGCGGCCGCGGTTGGTTTGCTCGACGTCAGCGTGACGACCGAAGAGGACCCGCGCGGCAAGGGTCCTGCGCGTTTTCGCCGAACCCTGGCGGGCGCCGTGGACCCGGCCACGCGCTACGAGGTCTCGTCAATAGAGACGCGTCGCACGACCTCCAAGCCACCGGCACCGTTCATCACCTCCAGCCTGCAGATCTCTGCGGCAAACGTGCTCGGCTTTGCGGCCAAACGCACCATGCGAACGGCTCAGGCCCTGTACGAAGGCATCAACGTGCCGGGCGAGGGGCAAGTCGGTCTCATTACGTACATGCGTACCGACTCCACGAGCATCACGCCCGAGGCGGTCACCGCGGCCCGCGAGTTCATCGGCAACTTGGGCGAGCAGTATTTGCCCGAGACCGCCAACGTGTACACCTCGGCGAACAAGGACGCGCAAGAAGCTCACGAGGCGATCCGTCCGACCTCGGTCGACCGTCGGCCCGAGGATTTGGCCAGCGCGCTGACGGCCGAGCAACTCAAACTCTACGACTTGATCTGGCGGCGGTTTGTTTCGTGCCAGATGATGCCCGCGAAGTGGGACGCGACCGCCGTGTTGATGACCCGCGCGGACACCAAAACGGGTGCGGTGCTCAAGGCGACCGGTCGAGTGTTGGCGTTCGATGGCTTTTACCGGGTCATGGGAGTGCCCACGGCCAGCGACGAGCAGACGCTGCCCGAGTTGGCCAAGGACGACGCCATGGCGCCGTTTGGAATCGCGGCGGACCAACGTTTCTCCAGTCCACCCCCGCGTTACTCCGAGGCGTCGCTGGTCAAGATGCTGGAGAGCGAGGGCATCGGACGTCCTTCGACCTACGCATCGATCATTAGCGTCATCCAAGACCGCAAGTACGTCGAGCAACGCGAGCGACGATTTTATGCGACGGACTTGGGCGAGGTCGTCACCGACAAGCTTATCGAGGCGTTCCCGGACTTGATGGACGTCGGGTACACGCGCGCGATGGAAGCGAAGCTCGACGAGGTCGAAGCTGAGACCGTCGACTGGGTGCAGATGCTTCACGACTTCTACGACCCGTTCGCCAAGGCGCTGGAGATCGCCCACGAGTCGCTCACGCACGCCAAGGCCGAGACGCGGCCGGCGATCTACAAGTGCCCCAAGGATGGCTCCCCGACGGAGTATCGCTTCGGGCGCAACGGTCGCTTCTTGTCGTGCACGGCCTACCCCGAGTGCGATTATTCGGCACCGATCGACCGCGACGGCAGCCCGCTGCTGCCTGAGCGTGTCGACGTCGTGTGCCCCGAGGATGGCTCGGAGATGGAGCTTCGTAACGGTCGTTTCGGCCCGTTCCTCGCGTCGATCAACTATCCCAACACGACCTACGTCCTCAACCTCGATAAGAAGGGCGGCCTCAAGTACCCCTCCATTCCCCCGGTGCTTACCGATCTCGCGTGTCCCAAGTGCGAGTCGCCGATGAACCTGCGTCGCGGGAAACGTGGGCCCTGGCTGGGTTGCTCGACGTTCCCCAAGTGCCGCGGCCGTCTCGGCTGGAACAGCCTTGAGGAGTCCGAGCAGGCGACGCTTGAAAAGCGCTTGGTCAAGCACGAGAAGGCAAATCCCATCCCGCCCATCCTTCGGCGCAGCGGTGAGGTCATCCCCGAGGGTCTCCCGGTCGTGGACCTGGTGATCGAAGGCGGTGTGGCCGAACTCGAGATTCACCCCGACGCCGTGCCTGCGGGCGAGGCGGCCAAACCGGCAGCGCCTTCGCGCGTCACCGCAAGCTGAGGCGTTGATGGCACCCAAACGCGCACTTGCGATCGGGGCGGCCTGTGGGGTTGTGGCGGCCGCCGCCAACGCGTGGGTGCTTTGGCGCTGGCTGGGATTTGGATTTTGGTTCCTCGCGCTCGTGGTGCCGCTGTGCCTGGTGTCGCTGCAGGGGACCGCAGCATTTGTCGCCAAGTTGCTGATCGGCGTCGAGCGACGCGACGGCGGCAACGGATCGAACTAAGGCTGCTGGTCTGTGCCGCGGTCGGGCCACGCCATGGCGAGCCATGCAGGCATTGGGACCGTGACCCGGCGGCCATAGGGCGCCACGGTCACCCCGTGGGCCGCCGCGCGCCGGACGATCTCGGCCAACAGCACCTGGTCATGCGGGCCCACATAGACCTTTCGCTCGTCATGCGCGCGCGCGATCGCGGTGGCGACCGCGCTCCACTTCCCTTCGAGGGCGGCGAGCAGGGCCGCCGCCAGGCTCACGGCGGCGGGCGCGTTGCCGTACAGGGTTCTGTTTGCTGGGGTGTCCCACGCGTTGCCCACCTCGGGCAGCACCGCGAGCAGACGATGGGCGTCGGACCGCCGTCCGGTCATCGCGGCGACCCGCACCAACGAGGCG
>JAESSZ010000645.1 GCA_016763875.1 Nannocystaceae bacterium | reverse complement strand
GTCTGCCCGGGCGCATTGTCGCGGGAGGGGAGTGGCGTGTCGGTGCAGCAGTGCTCGCGCTTGGTGCTCGTCATGCTGTCTCCTCGACCGGGTTACGCACGTGAAACTGAATCCGGCCGTTGTCGGGCGCGTTCGGGTCCGAGTCACAACGCGCGATCTCTAACGCACCGAGACCGATCCGCCCTGCGGCAAGGGTGCCGTCCTGTGGAGACCACAGCCGCTTGAAGCGATGCTCGTGCTCCGAGGCGGCCGGCGTGGGCGTCGCGTCCAACCAACGCACGCCTGGGATCGCGGTCGCGACTGCGAGCACCTCCGAGAGGTACACCGACTGACCAAACGTGAATCTGTCCGGGTGAAAGAACCCCAGGGTGCCGTCGACGTTGCGACCCGACCCGAAGCGTCGGACCAACTGACGCTGGACCTGCTCCGGCAGGAAGCCCGTCTCGACGCAGACCGACAACGCGATGTCGAGCGGCACGGTCTGTGGCCCGCGCACTTCGAGATCCATGCCCGCCATGCGGTAGCGCTGCAAGAATTCGCTGAGCTCGGCCGTCACTTCTGCAGTGCCCGGCTCGCCCCCAACGAGGTCGATGTAGACGAAGACAGTGGTCCAGCTCCCGGTCCAGCGAAAGCGGGCCTGAGCTCGGCTGACCCGGGGGTGTCGCTTGGCCACCTCGGCCCAATCGGCCACCGTGACCGCGCGCTCCTGCACGCGGAAGGCTTGCGGCGCGTACAGCCGGACCTCGTCGACCCGCTCGGGTGCGGTGCCGCCTTGCGCTGCCAGAGGATTGCGAACGCCAACGATCGCCGCGATCAATGGACCGTCGATCGTCGAGGCGTCCGACACGATGTGCGCGATAGCTTCGGCGCCCACGTTGCCGTGCGGGCCGTTGCTGACCCGGTACACCGCAACGAATGGCGGCTCGGTCCCCACGGGTCGATTCTGGCTCAGGGTGACGGACGCCTCGGTTGGGCGTCGGCCCTGGACATTGTCGCCAAAGCGCAGCCACGCACGCTGCGCGTCGTCCATCTCGACCACGAAGCGAGCATCCCCGACCCCGGATCCGAACAGGTCTCGCACTGCATGCCAGGTGTCTTCTTCGCCGCGCAGTGTGACCTGCGGCATCGCCTCGCGCGGGTCGTGCTCCAGCACGGATGCGGCCGGTGTGCCGCTGGGGGGCAGACGTTGTGCGAACGTCAGCGGTCCACCCGCCAGACGCGCTTGCACGCGCGGCAGTGGGGGCCGTTGCCCGAAGCGCTCAAGCGCAGGGCCTTCGGTGACCTGTAGGCCGTGGTCGGCCACGATCAAGTTGGCGCGAGCAACGAGATACACGGCCGGGTCCCCAACGACCGGCACATCAACGCCCGGCGCGTCCGCAGCGTGCCAGTGAATTCGTCGTACGCTGATCCCAGCCGAGAGTGGATCGACGATCGGGTCATCGACCGCGGTGAGCCGCACGACCCAACGCACGTCCGGGTCGGCGTCAGTCTCGGCGTTGCTCTGAGGGGAGCGCACCTGCTCGAACGCGACGAAGTCACCTTCCGCCAACTCCAGCGGGGTGTCCTCCGGGTCGATGAGGTCCGCCGAAGTCGCTCCGGCAAGGATGCAGCAGTCCTCGTCGCCCCAAGTGTGGAGCGCTATCTCGTTATGTGCCTCGCTCAACGCCGGGCTGCGCATCATCGCGGCGAACCCCTGCACGCCCGGTGGCAACGCCGACAGCACGTGCGCGGGCGTCGTCGTACCCGAGTCTGGCATCGCGGTCAGAAAGGTGGCGCCGGTCCGCAATGCACCGGGATCGGCGCGCGTGCCTTCGGCCATCACGAGGTGCACAAAAACCCGAGCGTTGCAGCCCTCGCCAACCCTATACGCCAGCAGACGTGCATGCCGCTTGATGCTGCGGCGCAGACGGGCCGTGCCCAGGTACGCCTCGGTCGCCACCGCGTCTTGGTGGTACGCCTCCCGATCCGCGGCGTAGGCCAGCACTTCGACCAAGGCCGTTCGCAGGGTCGCGGGCGACTGGACGCGCTCGGACGGCTGCAACACGGCCAAACGCGCGAGCATCATCTGTCGAAAGGACGCGAAGTCCCGCGCCAGGTAGTCCAGTTGTGGCCGGGCCTCGGGCTGTGGTGGGCACTCGGGATCGGGCGCGCAGTCGAACGGGGTCGGACACTCGACCTTGAACGAGAACTCGACCTCGATGCTGCGGGGGTCGAACGCGCTGGCAAAGGCGCCCGAGTCCCCCACCAATCGCAGGCGATACGGACTGAAGTCTCCGGCTTCCTCGACGATGACAACCAGGGTTCGCGCAGCCACTTGTGGCGCGATGCCTGCAACCACCGTGGACAGCCAGGTCTGAGACGCCGCACTCAGCTCGGGTAGGACCGCTGCGGGGTCGAACATGGACATCGGACTCGCCCAGGTCACGACGGGGTCACGGACCCGCACACCGCCAACGATCTCTACGCTGGCCGCATCGAGCGACGCGATTGCATCGCCGAACATGAGCTGGACCAGCAGCACGCGCTGCCGTAGCTCGGCGCCGTCCGGGTCTTGATGATCGTCCAGCACGAGCAGGACGTCGATCCCGTCGACACGATCGCCGGGTCCGCCGGTCTGCGCCAACAGCATGGCGCGGCGACGCGGCGAAACGCAGACGAAGGAGTTCGATGAAACAGGCACGATGGGGAGCACCTAGACGCGTCGTGACAGGGTGGTGCGCTCCTGCGTACCGGTACTGCGGAGTTTGTATAAAACGGTGACTGTCACCTCGTTGTCGCGAGTGCCGACGGCGATGTCTTGCACCTCGAGCCAGTCCGACAACCACTGCTGGACCGCGCTGCGCACCAGGTGTTGGGTTGCTGCGGCGATTTCCTCGGATGCGGGCTCAAAGACCAGTTGGTGCACGCCCGTACCGAAGCTGGGCCGCATGACGCGTTCGCCGGGCGCGGTGAACAGGACCATCTCCAACACCTCGCGGACCCACGTCGCGATGTCGGCGGGTTGCGCGGTCCGGCCCGTCGCGTCCATGCGGTAGGGATACGAAAGTGGCATCGCTACAGTCCCTGCACACGTGGTTGCGACACGATGACGATCGCGAGTCCCTGGGGCGCTTGTGCGGCGTTCGAGCCTAACCCTACCGAGTTTTGCAGCAGCACCGGCTGTCCCAGGACCTTGACCCGAGCGGAAGGCACGGTCCATTGCACCGTGACACACGGCGAAGATGCGCCACCGGGCGCGAAACCACACGCGGCGACAGCGTTTTGGTCGGTGGCGACCAAAACCTCTGAGCCCAACGCCTTGACACGAACGTTGCTCGGTACGTGGGTCGTTACCCCGCCGTGCATGCAGGTTACCTGGGAGGCGGTGGTGAGAACCGAGGGCATCAGGTCACCGTCAATGCCCCGATGTTGATGTCCACGACGTTGGGGGTGGTCATTTTGATCGTAGCGCCGCCCACATTGATCAACACGCCCGTTGCGTCCAAGCGCATCGTGCATGGGTTGCTCACCGCGGGGGGCAGGACCTGCATGGTGACGCTACCGGCCCCAGGCGTGTCGTCGATGGTGATGTCGGCGCCGAGGCCCGAAATCGTGCGCACGCTCGGCGAGACCGCCTTGGGTGGAATCGTTTGCGTCGTCCAGAAACAGCCCGCCCAGATCGGACGGTCCGGGTCGCCAGCTTCGAACTCGACCCACACGTTGCTGCCGGGTTTGGGCAACATATAGAAACCCTCAAGCGGTCCCGCGAACGGAACACACGGCATCGCCCACGCCAGAACGCCCGGGCCGAATACGGCGGAGCATGAGACCTGCAGGCGTCCCATTCGCATCAGATCGAGGCTGCTGATCACGCTTCCGCGATATTTGCCGTAATACTTCGTTGTCATAGAACTACCCGTTCGAGCTTGGAGCCGGTTCCCGACCGCTCCAGGTTGAAGGACTGCGTCCACGCACCGCGCGACAATTTGTGGGTGACGTTTTTGACCCGCCACGCACCATCGTGCGTCCAGCCCGAGCCTCGTACCTCCACCGTTTGCTGGGCCTGGAGCACCGCGCCGTAGCGGACCGTGTCCAACTCTCCGCTCGCCGATGCCGCGCCCAGCAAGGTGCCCCAATGCTGTGCGGTGGCACGCGCATAGGCTTGGACTACGTTGCCACCTTCGTCGTTCGAGAGTTTTTGCAGCCCGAGCAGCGGCAGGTTGCCCACCGTCGCGGGCACCGCTTCCAACCCGAATGGAAACGGCAGCGATACGACCGGGATCATCGGCGCGTTGGTGTATTGCTCCTGCACGAAACCGTAGACCGTTTTGGCCTTAGTGCCGTCGTCCGTGAAGGAAATACTATTAAGATTACCTGCGCCGCCCATCCCGAATGTCAGCGGCGGTTGCGGTGGCCCGGGAATCTCCTTGGGCCCAAAGTAGGCAAAGCTCTGCCCCCGAAGCAGACCCGGTCGCCACGCGAAGACGTAGTTGGCCTCGCCCGCCAGCTTGTTGATCGCTGAGAAAAACGTGCCGTCGATGGTCGGCGGAGAGTCGGTGACCAGCGGGGGGATGTCGGGCACGGGCGGAATGACGACGGGGACGACGCCGTACGACGCCAGCGGCGCGAGCATGAGGTTGACCCGCGCGAACACGGGCATCGGCAACTGAAGCGGTATCTCTTGCTGGTCGAGCATCACCGTGACGTCTTCGCCGCTGACCGTTAGCGTGGAGCCTGCGGACTCCAAGGACGGTGCCGTTTGGTGATTGGTGACGATGCCGTCCATGAGCGGGTGAACCTTGCCGCCGAGCAAGGCCGTCAGCTGCACCCGGTTGCCGATCTTCAACGCCAACCCACCCAAGGTTGGGTAGTCTCGATTGCCGACGCCGCGCGGCCGGCTCAGCGCGAGGCTCAACTGAAACCCGCTGCGTCCGGCGTCATCGAGGGTGATCGTCGCCTCTTGCAACGCATCGAGGATCTCGGTCGGCGCGGGCACGGTCACGCCGGGCCCACCGATGTGCAGCGCAAGGTGACCCCCAGAAAACACTCAAGGTGCCTCCACTGCGACAATAAGCTCCGAGCCCGGGTACTCGGCATCTTGGGGGTGTAGGCCGGGGTTGGCGTCCATTAGCCGCCACCACGCCTCGGGCTGGCTAAGGGCTCGGCTCGCCGCCAACTCGAGGCGATCGCCCTCTCGCAGTCGCACGCGGCCGGTTGCCAGTAGCCGGTCGGTGCGCGGCAGGAAGCGCCGCGTGACGTAGACAATCTCGCGACCGTCGGGCTCGGTGTGCGACGCGAGCGGAAGCGCGGCATATCGGCTGTCTCGTTCGAACATCTATAGGGCGTCCAGGGCACCACGGGCGGCAGCGGCAGCGACCGTGTCTCCCGCGAGGTTGTCGGCGAGGCTTTCGCGCGCGACTTGGCTGGCCAAGGAAAGCGCGTGGGCTATCTGGGAGGCGGGAAGGTCGGCGTAGCGAAGCACTTGCATGCCCAACGAGATGCGCGCCCGCAATGGCCTGAGCTGCGCGTCGTGGGCCTCCTCGCTGATCGCAATCTCTGTGAGCACGACCGGCTCGACGCGACTGGGCCCGTACACCAGCAGCACCAACGGCGCGTCCGGGGGTAGGATCTCGATCATGCCTTGCCCGGCCAGCGCCAGATTGCTGTGCACATCGTCGGCCAGCGGCGAGACCAAACCAAGGATCGCGGCAATGCCAGCGGGCACGCGTCGTGCCGGTCTACCCGCCTCCAACTCGTCAGTGGC
>JAESSZ010000644.1 GCA_016763875.1 Nannocystaceae bacterium | reverse complement strand
GCAGGGGCCGAGGCCGCGAGGACGACCAACGTAGTGTGGAGCAATGCAAGCATGTCTTCACCGTGAACACGGCCGGCCGCGGTATCCAGCCCGAGCAGCGTTGCGCTGTGACCTGCGTTGCTGTCGTTTTTGTGCGACGTGCGACGGCCTGCACGGTGAACTCCCGGGAACCGCTTGCTCTGGGGACGCATGCGACGCGACGCCGGGTGCACGTGTGCACCCCGGTGCGCGGTTGCATGGCTGCGGAGAAATATTTCCCGCGTGTAGGCGAGTCCCAACCGCAGCAG
The DNA here is from genome assembly GCA_016763875.1 of Nannocystaceae bacterium. Lineage (GTDB taxonomy): Bacteria > Myxococcota_A > Polyangia > Nannocystales > Nannocystaceae > JAESSZ01. Next base: position 3,833 of record JAESSZ010000644.1, on the reverse strand, counting down.
TACGTCGCGAGTAGCTGCTCTGCGGCCTGCTAACCCGGGTAGAGAATGGAGGCGGGTGGCCCAAGATCGTATTTCGTCCCCGGTGCGTTAATCTCAGCGACACATGCACTCGATCTGGCGATCCTGGGGGAGCCCGCGCTTTTCCCTGCTTGTGCTCTTTGCAGGTCTGCAAGTGGGCGGCTGCGGCGACAAGGCAGTCCCCGTGGTGTCCGGTAGCCCCGCTGGCGACGGGGCTGAACGACACGGTACCGACTCACTGCCCGAACAGAGAGCCGGACCGAAGCGATACGAAATCTCCAGCGACGGAAGACTCCTTGGCGTCGCCCTGCAGGGGTCCGACGGCCGCTTCGCGTTCACGGCTGAGCGCGACCTTCCCTTGCCGTGTTTCGCGGACGACTTTGAAAAGAACTGGACCGCGTACCCGCAGCCCGAAACCGTCCACCTCGAAACGGGAGGCGTCACCGCTGATGGCACCCGCTGGCATGGGGCCCAAGCCGTCAAGCGCGGGGCGCAATTGTATCCGTACGCGATGCTCAACGCCTTCCTCGCCAACGACTTTCACACCGAGCCCCGCCTGCCCAGGTCCCTCGAGGCCGAAGACGGAAGCAAACCCAAGCCCCCTTCTCGCTTCGTGGTGAGCGCACATCCTTCCCGTCGCGAAACGCCGGACAACTTCACCCCACTACCCGTTGGCGTATTCACCGTGGGTTCCGACGGTGCGGTGAGCCTGGAGACCGCATGCGAGGGCGAGTACCTTGCGGGCCGCCTCGCGGAGCACTTCGGCCAAGACGAGATCCTGCTCCCATTCGCCGAACCCAGCGGTAAGTGGGCCGCGTTCAAAGCTCGTTCACCGGGCGACCTCCGCCTGACCACCGAGAAGTTTGCCGACGTCAAAGTTCGCTACCGTCGCGGGGAACCTGAGTTCTTCGCTGCGCTCATGGTCATTGTCGACCACCAGTTCGACGTCAGCCTGGACGTCAAACCCGAGCCGGTCCTCGCCGCCTCGGCGCTCCACCGCTAGGCATGTGGGACCTTGAGGCTGGCACGGCGGTACGCAACCGTCGGCCGCCTCACGTTGCTGGTGTATCGAGGCGCTGGAGTAGCGCGTTGCGGTCGATCTTGCCGTTGGCGTTGAGCGGGAAGCTGTCGATCACTCGGATGGCCTTGGGAACCATGTATCGCGGGAGCCGCTCGCTCAAGCGGCGCTTCAGGGCGCGCGTGTCGATCGCTGCGTCATCGATGAACGCGACGATTCCCGCAGCGCCCCCCGCCGCGGCAAGTGGCCACCCGAGCGCGACCGCAGAGTCGACCGGGCCCTCATCCCGGATCGCTGCCTCTACCTCACCCAGCTCGACTCGGAACCCGCGAATCTTCACTTGATGGTCGAGACGGCCAAGGAAGAGCAGGGGCCCGTCATCGTGCGGTCGTTGCACGCGGTCGCCGGTTCGGTAGAAGGTCTCAGTTTCTCCGGGCGGCACGACAAATGCGGCGGCGGTGCGTGTTTCGTCCCGCCAGTATCCGAGCGCGACTTGGGGACCCGCCATGATGAGCTCCCCGGTCTCGCCCGGTGGGACCTCGTGCAGCGCTTCGTCAACGACTTTGGCGCGCATCTGCGGCAGCGCGGCACCGATCGGCACGATCCCGCCTTGTGCCTCGGTGCGCGAGCCCTCGTGGAGTCGATACGAAGTGCAGGCGAGTGTGAGCTCGGTCGGTCCGTAGAGATTGTCGAGCACCGACTCGGGCGCGGCCTCGGCCCATGCTTCGGCCACAGCGAGCGTGAGTGCTTCTCCGCAGAACAACGAGCACCGCAAGTTAGGGAATGCGCCCGGGACGAGCGTGCGCGTCTCTTTCATCAGCAGCGCGGTCGAAGGCACCGAGAACCAAACGCTGAGGCGAGAGTCAACGACGTAGCTCGCGGGTAGCATGCGCTGCCGTGCGTCGGGAACACACAGGCAACCGCCGTTGGTCCAGGCGCCAAAAAGGTCGAACAGCGAGAGGTCGAAGGTGACTTCGAAGACGTGTGAGAAGCGGTCGTCCGCGGTCAACGAGTAGCGCTCGGTGACGACGTCGAGGAATCGCACGATGTTGCGATGGGCGACCATCACGCCTTTCGGCTCACCCGTGCTCCCCGACGTGAACAGCAGGTACGCCGTTGCGTTGGGGTCGACCACAGGTTCGCGCCACGACTCGGCGACCGCGAAGTCGTCGCGCGTTACCAGCGTGTGTCGCGGGTTGTCCGTCGCCAGTTGTGGATCGAGATCGCCGCCGGCCACCAAAACGGTGGGCGAGCGAGACACCAGCGGCAGGACCTTGGCGAGCTGCTTGCAGCCGTCAGCATCAACGACGAGCGTGCGGGCCTCGGAGCGATCGATCATCAGCGCGAGGCGGGCCGCGGGATAGCTGGGAAGCATGGGCACGTAGCCGTGTCCCGAACACAGCGCGCCCAAGATGCCTTCGAAGCCAGCGGCAGAGCGAGCGCCCAGAACACATGTCAGCGGGACAGCGTCGCTCTCTCGGTGCGCCATCAGGGTCGCCGCGAGCGCCCGAGCACGTCGTCCGAGTTCGGCGTAGTTGATGACCTCGCCGTCGACCTCGAGTGCAGCTCGCGTGGCCATCGACTCCACCACTTGAAGGAATCGCGCCTGTAGGGTTGTGCTCATTGGGTATCCCCCGCGACGGCGTCGATGCCTCCGTCGGCGTCGCGAGCCTTTCGGAACTTCACGTAGCCTTCGATGAGCGCGCGGTACAGCAGCTCACCGATGACTTGGTGCCCCTTGGACGTCGCGTGCCCCAAATCACCGCTCACCAGGCGTGGCTTGCGGCGGAACCATCGACCGGCAGAACCGTTTCCACCCATGGCGGAGAACGTATCGAAGAACGCGCAGCCCTCGGCCTTGGCGACGCCACGCATCGCCTCGACCATTCTCGGCACCACCGGTCTCGAGATGATGCGCTGACCGCTTCGTTCGCCGTGATCCAGCGGTGCCATGATCAGACAGTCCATCTCGGGCCGTGCCTCGCGAAACAGTTGGATGACTTCGCTGTACTCCTCGGCGTAGGTCGACATCTTGATCTTTCGCCCCATGTCGTTGCCGCCGAACATGAACACGGCCAGGTTCGGCTGGCGGTGGGCGAGTTGCGAAGCGAGGTGCTCTGCGTTGAACTCGAGCATGCGTCGGGTGAATGCACCGATCAGCGCCAGCCCATCCCACACCACACCGGGTCCCTCGCGCTCCATGGTCACACCGTAGATACGCACGCTGCCCCCGCCCGCAGCTCGCAGCTCGATCTCATGGTGTCCGTCCGCGACCTCGATGCTGTGAAAGCGGTCTTGCAGCGTCTCGGCCTTGGTTTCGAGGTAGGTCTTGTCGCCGCCATCGACCTTGAGGCTGAGTCGGCCTCCTCTGGGTTGGGCGGCGTAGTAGATGTCGATCTTCGAAACGCGGCCCGAGCTTCGTTTCTTGTGGGGCGCAAAGCGACTGGTCGCGCCGCCACTGGACTTGAACGTCGTGCCTCCGAGTCCGTAGTGGCCGTCGCGGCGGCACTTTTGGATGATGAAGCACTTGCCCCACTTGTCGTTGTGGGAAAAGTCGACCTCGCGGTGGCGGTACGAGGTGCTCGGTGGCGCCATCAGGTGGAAACCGTGGCCCGCATCTCCGAATCGATTTTGCATGCGTCGCCGAATCGCTGAGGTAATGCCGTCGATGCCGATCGAGGAGTCGCCCCAGTGCGAGATTCGCGTGACCGCGCCCGCGATGGAGGCGTCTGTGCGGGCGAGCGACTCGTAAAACCTATCCAGTTCGGTGCCGCCCGGCAGCTCCAACGAGGTGACG
>JAESSZ010000643.1 GCA_016763875.1 Nannocystaceae bacterium | reverse complement strand
GCCGCCTCCAGGTGTTCATCGAGCGCGTCGCAGCCAGTCCCGCCACGGTGCTGTTTTACGGCGAGAGCGGCACGGGTAAGGAGTTGGCCGCGGGGCTCATTCACGATCTGTCGTCGCGGGCGCAAGGCCCGTTCGTCGCGATCAACTGCGCTGCCATCGCGGAACAGTTGCTCGAGAGCGAGCTGTTCGGGCACGAAAAAGGAGCATTCACTGGTGCCGTTGCGCAACACGACGGCGTGTTCTCCCGCGCCGACAAAGGCACACTGTTCTTGGACGAGATCGGCGAGATGTCTCTCGCCACCCAGACGCGAATGCTCCGGGTGCTTGAGACGCAGACCTTCACGCGTGTCGGCGGAACAAAAGAAGAAAAGGTCTCCGTGCGTCTGGTCGCGGCCACCCACCGCAATCTCCGAGCGATGGTGGTCGAAAAGACCTTTCGCGAGGACCTGCTTTATCGGCTGTCCGTGATCCAGACCGAGCTTCCGCCGCTACGCGAACGCGACGGGGACATCGAGATCCTCGTGCGGCACTTTTGCGAAGCCTTGGGCGAGGAAATGGGGCGACGGGTCGAATCGATCGCCCCGACTGCGCTCGCCATGCTGTCGCGCTATCGGTGGCCGGGCAACGTCCGCGAGCTTCGCAACGTCGTCGAACGCGCCCTGGTACTGGGTGACGGACCTGTCCTTGAGGTCGACGATCTACCGCCCGAGTTGCTTCACGCCGCGCCAGCGCTCACCCACGCCGTGACGGTGGCGACGGGCCCGGCCGTCACGCCGGCCGCCATCCGAACGCTCGCGGCGCTTGAACGCGAGGCCATCGACGCCGCGCTCTCGGCAACTGGCGGCAACAAGGCCCGAGCGGCGGCGCTGCTCGGCATCGACCGAACCACCTTGTACCGCAAACTCAAGGACCAAAAAAAGCCCTGACACCGGGCCACAACTCAGTCCCAAGCAGATCGACGGCGGGCCGATCGGGGCTGCTGGTCGAACTCGTCGTCCGCCTGAATGTCTTCGAGGAGCTCCAGCTCCTCCTTGCCCAGTGTTTCCGCGCACCACGACGACTCGCGCTGGAATTCCGCAAAACTGTTGTATCCGGTTCGAAAGTAGCTCAAGTCCTTGTTCTCCTTGGGTCTGAGGCGACCGTAGAGTGATTCCTACATGTAGGCAAGAATCTTACCTGTATGGGCCCTGTCCGAGTTCGCGGCTGGTGGTAAGACTTCGGCCCCGTGGCTGAAAAACCCTCGCTCGACGCCCCGAAAACCCGGGTCATTGCCGTCAGCAACCAAAAAGGTGGCGAGGGCAAGACGACAACCGCGGTCAACCTCGCCGCAAGTCTCGCTGCCGCCGAGCAGCGCGTGTTGCTGATCGACTTGGACCCACAAGGCAACGCAAGTTCTTCGGTCGGGTACCCGCGCGGCGACGCCCAGCAGGGAAGCTACGAGGTCCTTATGGGTAGCGCCAGCATCGACGACGTCATGCGCCGTTGCGAGTTGTCGAGTCTGCGAGTGGTCCCGGCCACGCCCGACCTCGCTGGCGCCGAGGTCGAGCTTGTCTCCGTGGAGCACCGAGAGTCGGCGCTCGCGCGCGCGCTGCAACCGCTGCTCGCCCGCCGAGAGTTCGACTTCGTCATCTTGGACTGCCCACCCTCGCTCGGACTGCTGACCGTCAACGCTCTGGTTGCGTCCGACAGCGTGCTTATCCCAATGCAAGCAAAGTACTTCTCGCTCGAGGGGCTCGGCGCGCTCAAAGGCACGATCGACTCCGTCCGCGCGGCGCTCAACGAACGCCTATCGATCGAAGGCATCGTCTTTTGCATGTTTGACCCACGCACCAACTTGGCTCAGCAGGTCGTGGCGGAAGTCCGCGAGCACTTTGGTGATCTCGTCTACGACACCGTCATCCCGATCAACGTGCGTCTGTCGGAAAGCCCGAGCTTCGGCAAACCCGCGCTGCTCTACGATATCGAGAGCAAGGGTGCCCAAGCGTATCTACAGTTAGCGCGTGAAGTCCTTTCCCGGATCGAAGCGAGGCGTGCGGCGTGAGCCGACCAAAACGTCCAACACTGGGTCGCGGCCTCGGTGCCCTGATCCCTGCGCCAGCGCCGACTCCCGCCCCCGCTGCCGCGAAGGGAGCGACGGCCGACCCGAGTGCCGTCCGCACGTTGCCGATCGAGGAGCTCACGCCCGGTCCGGATCAGCCCCGAAAACGCTTCGAAGAAAAGGCACTCGCCCAGCTCGCGGAGTCGATCAAGGCCAACGGCATCATCCAGCCGATCGTGGTGACACCAGCCCCCGCTGGCTCGGGAGCGCGCTACTTCATTGTCGCTGGTGAGCGTCGGTGGCGAGCAGCCCAACGCGCTGCGCTGCACGACGTGCCAGTCGCCGTGCGCAAGACCGAGGGCGCCGAGCGCTTGGAGTTGGCGCTGGTCGAGAACATTCAGCGGGCCGACCTCAACCCGATTGAGGAAGCGCAAGCGTTTGCACAACTGGTCGAACTTCGGGGCTACACCCAAGACACGCTGGCCGACCGGGTCGGCAAGGACCGCAGCACGATCAGCAACGCGCTGCGCCTACTCCGCCTGCCCGAGAAGGTTCAGAGCATGGTGCGCGACAGCGAGTTGTCGATGGGACACGCCCGCGCCCTGCTTGGCCTGGCCGAAGACCGGGACATGACTGATGTGGCTCGGCGTGTGGTGTCCGGCAAACTGTCGGTGCGCGCAACTGAGCAGCTCGTTCGCAAGCGCCTCGTACCCACGCCGCTACCCGACGACGAGACCGAGCGGCGGCAGATCATCGTCGGTGAACTCGAGACCCGCTTGAGACGTCGTTTGGGGGTACGCGCGCGGCTGCGTGGCAAGCGAGGATCGAACGCCGCCGGCACGCTTGAGATCCCCTACAGCGACCTCGACGAGCTTGACCGCGTCTTGCAGGTCATCCTCGGCGAGGCGATGTGACCAGAACGGGCCGGGCCCCGCACCCCGCGATACGCCAATTTCGAATCGCCGGGGATTGTGCGCTACGCTTGAGGCGCTGATGACCGAGGACGCGAGCGACGATGCCCCCAACGGCCCAAACGGGCCCGACGAGGCATCCCGCCGCCGTGAGTCAGGCCGAGCCAGCGTCGTACTCCAGCTGGAGTACCGCAACGCCGGTCACCTCCTGGTGTCGTACTGCACCAACCTGTCTCGAGGCGGTCTGTTCATCCCTTCGGAACAACCGGAGCCCGCGGGCACCCGACTAACCCTGCGCCTGGACGTGCCGGGCAAGGCGGAGCCGGTTTCAATCGAGGCCGAGGTTCGATGGGTGCGAGCGTTCGACACCGACGAGGGCCCCACCGGCATGGGCCTGGCGTTCGCTGCAGTGGATGCGATTTTAGGCGATGAGACCGACGGGATCGTGGCCGGGTTTGCCCCGCTGCGGGTTGAACTGATCGGAGACCGGCCGGCCGCCTGGACTCACGTCGCGGGGCAG
>JAESSZ010000068.1 GCA_016763875.1 Nannocystaceae bacterium | reverse complement strand
CCGCCGCCTCGGGAGGATAGACAGCCGTGGCCGCCCGCCGAGCCTCGTACGTGTGAGCGGCCGTCGTCGCCTCCATCGCCACCTTGCGCCGAATCGCAGAGCTCCGCGCCTCCGACTCCCGCATTCGGGACCTGGCCGTGGCAATCTTGCCCTTGTTAACCCGACCGAGCGGTGCGGGAAGCGGAATGGGAAACGAGATCCCACCACCGATCACGCGCTCGTCGAACCCGTCACGCTGCACAAACACCGACAAACTCGGGTTCGGCAAGCGGCTTCGGCGGAGCAAGCCGATCCGCGCTTGCTCCGTTCGCCGCCTGGCCTGTTCGGTGGCCAACTCCGGACGCGAAGACCGAGCGGCGTCGGCGGTCGACACCGGTCCACCCCCTTCCACCGCCATCGGTACGAGCTCGCCTTGCACCTGCGGCGTGGCGCCAGGCTCAAGCCCAAGCACCACGGCCAAGCGCGTGGATGCGAGGGCCACTTGCCCGCGCGCCAAGATCGCCTGTTCCTCCGTCCTGGTGCGCTCGGCCGCGGCAAGCTCGACGTCTAGCGGCGCCGCAACGCCAGCGTTGGCCCGCTCACGAGCGACCTCTTCCAGCTGTCTCGCGGTCGCCAGCGAGCGATCGACGACCTCGGACTCGGTGCGAGCCGCGATGACTGCGTAGTAGGCGAGAAGTGCCTCAGCGGCGACCTCTCGCCGCGTCGAGGCGAGAGTCGTTTTCGCCTCCGACACCTGCGCATCGGCAACCGCCATCCGGCGACGTCGCTGCCCTCCGATCTCGATCTGTTGAGAGAGCGTACCGGTGGCGTTGATCGCCGTCGCACCCGCGCGGTTGGCCCGATGACTCAAGCTTCCGCTGAGAACTGGATTCGCGGGCAGCAAGACGCGCGCGGTCTCACGTTGTGCCGCGGCCGCATCGATGTGGCGGCGATCGACTTCGAGACGTGGGCTCGCAGCCTGCGCGCACGCGATCACCTTTTGGCGGGTCAAGGGACCGTCACAGATGCGGGGATTGGCGGAGGAAGAACTGATCAATAGGAACGACAAAAACGGCAGCAACACCATCTCGACTCCAGCGATAGGGCGCCCCGAAAAGGGATGCACCCACGTGTGGAAGCAGCGCGCACGACCCCGAACAGAGGACGGGCGCAACGATGCCGAAGGGACTTAGCTGAGCTAAACGACAGCGACCAGCAGGCCTACGGCGGAGCGTTCACCGCTACACCCGTGGAGGTCGATCGACCCGGTCGTGGGTGCCCAGCGCCGTACAAGTTTCGTCGCGAGGCATCGCAAGGCCGCGAGGCCGCGCTTGGTCCACCACCAGGCTGCCCTGCGAACAAGCCGCAACCAAACTCGAACAGCAACCGCAGTGGTGCACAAACCCCACGCAATCGTGCTCCGTCCCCGGGGCGACTCCGCCTTCGGGGTGCACCTCGCCATGCGCGGAGTGGCCCTGGGTCGCGACATGGACCACTTCCTCCACCATCTCGTGCGCCGCTCGGGCAAGACCGGACACCATCAAAGCCATCACAACGGCGACGGCCAGTTGGACAATCCGTTGGATGTTCGTCGCACGCGGCACGGAGTACTGACGCCACTGTAGCACCCAAATACTGATGCACGACATCCAGCTAGCACCACGCTGGAACAAGCCCACTGCGCTTGTGACGTCGCACTGACGCAGGTTTAGCTGGCAGTGGCGTGCCCTCTACATACGCAGGCCGTCACAACACCGTCGCTGCGGTGGCGTTGGGCCGCGGTGGCTCGCAGAGTTTGCGCGCCGATACGTTGGCAGGTCCCGTACTGCGGCGCCGGAGCGAGATGGCAGACAGCATATACGAACAGATTGGTGGCGCCGGGTCGATCGACAAGGCCGTGGATATCTTCTACCGCAAGGTCTTGGCCGACGACTCAATCAGCCGATTCTTCGAGGGCATCGACATGGAGCAGCAGAGTGCCAAACAGCGCTCGTTTCTGACGATGGCGCTGGGCGGCCCGAACAACTACACGAGCAAGGACATGCGGGCTGGGCACGCGCATTTGGTCAAGCAGGGCCTGGACGACCCACACTTCGACGCGGTCCTGGTGCACTTGGGCGATACCCTCGTCGAGCTTGGGGTGTCGGCCGAAACAGTCGGCACGATCGCCGCCAAACTCGAGGGGTTGCGCCCGGATATTCTGGGTCGCTGAACGCCTGTGGCGGAGATCAAATATCGGGGACTGAGTTTGCAGTGCGCTCCGGGGCAGACCGTACTGGAGAGGCTTGAGGCGGACGGATGCGCGCCCCCTTCTTCGTGCCGAACGGGTCAGTGCCAGACGTGCCTGATGCGCGCCAAGCGGGGCGCGGTACCGGCTCAGGCGCAAGTAGGACTGAAGGATAGTTGGCGCGCTCAGGGGTTGTTCTTGGCCTGCGTCTGCTGCCCGGACCAAGACCTTGAAGTCGTGGATCCAACGGAAGTCGCGCCGCTCATCGAGGCGACGATCGTGTCCCGGGAGCGGGTCGCTCCAAAAATCTGGCGGGTACGTCTACGACCCGAGGCTGCGTTTGCTTACCGCGCGGGGCAGTTCGTCACCGTCGTCAGGCCCAGCGATCGTTTGTCTCGGCCGTACTCTCTGGCCTCGGTCCCAGCACTGGACCCGTACCTGGAGCTGCACGTGCAACGCGTCCAGGGAGGCAAGATGACCCAGTGGTTGTGCGAGACCGTGCAAGTCGGAGACACCGTGCAGCTCCGGGGCCCCGCGGGCAACTGTTTTTATCTCGCCGAGTCTTCCCAGCCGCTGCTCCTGGTTGGCACAGCGACGGGGCTTGCTCCCCTGATTGGTGTTGTTCGCGATGCGCTCAACGCCGGCCATCGCGGCCCCGTCTCGCTGTACCACGGCAGTCGCAACGGCGAGGGTCTGTACCTCAGGGCGGAGTTGGATGCCTTGGTGGCCAAACACGGGAACCTGCGTGTCGTCCGACGCGTCTTGGAGGGCGCATCACCCGACGGTGCCGAGGCCGGCTCACTGGAGGACGCAGTGTTCGATGACAAGCCCGCACTTGCGGACGCCAAAGCGTTCTTGTGTGGGGCGCCCGCGTTTGTGGGCAAGCTCAAGCGACGGTTGTTCCTCGCGGGGATGTCGCTCGGGTCGATCAGCAGCGACCCGTTTGAGAGCGCAGCCCCGCCTCCGTCGTAGATGCCTACGGCGTGACAGCGACGTCATCATGCGGACGAAAACGGCTTT
>JAESSZ010000642.1 GCA_016763875.1 Nannocystaceae bacterium | reverse complement strand
TCCGGCTTGATGTCGCGGTGAACCACGCCCTGATCGTGGGCGTACGCGAGCGCATCGCACAGCTCTCCGACGATCGTGGCGGCTTGGGCCGCGGCGAGGCCCTGCTCGATCAGTTCGCGGAGGTTCGGCCCGTCGACCAGCTCCATGACGATGTAGTAGATGCCCGCAGCCTGGCCGAAATCGTGCACGCCGACGATACCCGGGTGATGCAGCCTCGCCATCGCTTTGGCCTCGCGCTCGAATCGCTCAGCGAACTCGGGATCCCGCGCGACCTCGGGGCTCATGAGTTTGACGGCGACGTGGCGATCGAGCCGGACCTGTCGCGCGCGGTAGACCACGCCCATCCCACCGCGACCGAGGTACCCCTGCAGTTCAAGCTCCGGACAGGCGCACAAGAACTCGCCTAGGTTGAGTTCCTGCTCGAGCGCCTCCTGCTCGTCGGCCGCCCCAAGTCCCAGGGCCAGAAGATCTGCCGCGGACCCACTTTGCAACGGTGCGTCGCCCATCATGGCTACCCTAGCAGGCGGCGGATTGGGGGGCGTATGGTGTGACTGCACATCGGTGCCTAGACCTAGTCGTTGTCGGTCTGAACCCGGATCTTGATGCTCTTGCCCTCGTGTTTCGTGTCTACTTCTTTGAGCATGCTCGCGATCTTCTTGGGGGCCAGGTGCAGGTTGGCGACCAGCGTGTCGCCCTTGCGTTCGAGCTTGATGCCGTCGGCAAGGCCGTCCATCTCGCCAGACAACTGCAGCGCGGTCAGGCCCAACATGGCTTTGCCATACAGCTCGGTGGAGCGGGCCTCGTCGTTGAACTGTACTACGACGTGCGCGTCGAGCCCCCCGGCTGTTTTGGCCCACGCCTGCACGTAGCCCACTTGGTGTTTGCCGCGAGCGGCGTCCGGCTGAGCAATGATCCACATGGGTTGCCCCGCGGGACTCGGGTCTGAGTCGAGGAGCGACTCCATGCGGGCGCGACTCGGGGTCAGCCCGCTACTGTGGAGCGCCAGGAGGTCGTCGGACAGCTGCACAACCTCGGGCTCATCATGCCCGTGCCGACCGAGGGACTTGCTCGCCTTGTCCTCGATGAAGTCGATGCACGCGTCGGTTGTTTTCGAGTCGAAGGCGCCCGTCACGTAGACCTCGAACTTGTCCTCTGAGCCGCCCGCCGTGATCGAGGTCGCCGCCTTGAGCACCGGGCCGCAGGCACCGAGCTCACCGTCCGCATCCAACTCGACGTCGTGACTGGCGAGTAAAGCGCGGACCCACGGGGCCGATCCGGCCGCATCCAAGTCGAGATGCGCAACCGCTTTGTAGTCCGGATGGTCCGCGCCTGCCTCCGTGTCGCACCCGGTCGAGGTGGCGAGAACGAGGGACGAGGCGAGCAGGAGTTTGGTGGAGATGGTCACGTTCTTGGGTGACCGTTGCGCCGCGATTCGTAACGCCCTAAGACAAAAAATAATCGCCATCGCTATCACTCCATTGAAATCAGACGCGAATTGCGGCGATGACCGCGCGAATTTCGTCGTCAACCTCAGCGTCGGTCGCGACCGTGTGCCCGACTTCCTCCCGCAGCAGCCCCCGGAATCGGTTGCGTAGCCGATGCACGGCGACGCGGGCGTTCGGCTCGGTCATCCCGAGCGACTCGGCGACCTGCCGATACGTGGGAGCCTGCGCGGTCAGGAGAAATGGCTCAAGGGTCGCGAACAACTCGCCACGTCCGTCGTCCGCGTAGCGTTGCCCGAGGCGCCCTCGGGTGCGCGTCAGGATCTCCGCCGCCCATGCATGCGCGTACGCAGCCTCTGGGGTGTGCGCGTCGGACAGCTCGAGTTCGCCTTCGGCCCCCGCACCGTTGATCGTGAGCGAGATTGTTTGGCTGCCCCCGCCACGCTTAAGTGCCCCAGATTTTGCACGCTGCTTGGCTGTGTAGTGCCGCAACGCACCGAGCAAATACGAACGAAACCGTCCGCGGTCGGGCTCAACACCAGCGATAGATGGCGCGCTCAGTAACGCCGCGAAGAACCCCTGGACGGTATCTTCGGCGTCTTCGGGCGACTGTCCGTCACGGCGCAGAAACGTGTACAGCGGGCGCCAGTACGCCTCGCACAGCTCGCGCAGGGCTTTCTTAGGGGCGGCGGGCCCCTGCGCGGCATCCAAGACGACGCTCCAGCGCGTTGTGGGGAACTGGCGTGACACGGGCAGTCGGCGTGCACGGTACGCAGCCGCACGGGGGGACGCAACTCGTCGGTCGGCGGGTTTGTTCCCGTTAGCCCCCAGCGCGATCGGCTCGCTCAGTTCTCAGGCAAACCAGCATCGACCCAAGCGACCAACAGGGCCCGCTCTTCGTCGCTGGGCTGCCCCCCGCCGACCGGAAACTGCTCCGGAGGGAAGCTCCCGTCGCAGTTGTCGGCGGGTGCAGCCACCGATGAGGTACCGCAACGGATGGCCGCAGCCTCGGTGACAATGTTCGCCAGTACCGAGTAGTCACGCATAGGATCGCCAGCGCCGTGACATTCCCAGCAATAGCTCTCAAAGAACGCCTCGCCGAAGTTGTCCCAAGTGGGACCCGCGGCCCCGGTCGTGCCCGAGCCCTCGGTCGACCCATCGCCTCCAGACGAGCTGTCGGCCGGACCGTCGCTGGAGGGCCCGCCAGTGCTGTCCGTGGCCTCGGTGGTGGACGGATCGTTTTCGGTCGAGCCCGCGCCTGACATTGCACCCGTTGAGCCCGAATCCGAGCCCATCGGTGTGCCCGTGCTCGCCCCCCCTGTGTCGGCGTCGGCCGACGAGTCATCGGCGGAGCATGCGAAAAGCGACACTGCGAGCACAAGGGAACCTGCAAGGCGGTTGTCCATGCCGCGGTTCAATCACTCGCCGCACCGCGTCGTCAACCTAAATTGCAGACGCCCACCGGCAAGGCGCCCACCAGCAAAGCGGGCCGCGATGGCGCGGACATCATCGACCGGACGCTACGGCGAGTTCCGCGTCGTCGACTGGAATACCGCGTCTTGGGCAAAAAACGTGGGCAACGAGGCGGCCATCGTGCTGACTGTCCTGGCGAAGGTTGAGCTGATCAATGCCAATGTGATCACGCTGCAGGAGGTCACGCCCAAACTGGCCTCGGACCTTCCCGCGGCGCTAGGCTCAGGTTGGCACTGTCGTTTTGCGAGGGTCGGGGTCGCCGGCCTGACAACCTGTGTTCGCGGGACGATCCGAAACTACCGATGGCAGCGTTTGGCTGGAGTGAGGTGGGGCCCGCACAAGGATCATTGGGCGTACATGCAGCTCGACTACAACGGCGTGACCATCACCAACGTGCACACGCGCGCCTTTTGGGCCGACAACCACAGGCTACAACTCCAGCGCGAAATCCTCGCGGGCATCGTCGTAGGCGACTTCAACCACACTGCCCCTGGCTTTCACCAGACCGATGTCGATCTCGAGCCAACGTTCAAGAATCGAAAAATCGACCACGCGCTCACCGTGCAAGCACCCCTCCGAGCCTGGGGAGACGCGCAAACGCAGGCAGCACACCAAACGCCACAACCATCAACACGATCACGTACAGCAGCGACAGCCAGGTGTTCTATTTTTTCCTCGACGACTACACCATCACGAGTGGGCAGACGCAGTGTACAAACCGCACCCGATTCGCGATCCGCGTGAACGAAACGAAGAACGAAGCGCTCGTCGCTCAGGTGCGCATGGCCTTTCTCTCGGGCAAGCCCGTCCGGGTGTACTGGCAGCCAGGCGCGTGTGCCGGGTCCTCTCCCGCGCCGCACTACATCAAGATCTACAAGTAGCAGCTCCGCCGCGATGCCGCTGACGAGCGCGGCGTCGGGCGTCGACGACCCCGTGTCATAGCCGCTATGCTTGCGGGCAGGCCTCCAATGAACCCAACGGAGGAAACCGTCGACGGCGCAGACAACACGTTCGACGTCCTACTCCGGGCGGTCGCGGCCGCTCCCGCGGTTCCGATCAAATCGCCGCGTCTGCCGGACCTCGAACCCGGGACTGTGATCGCAGACACCTTTCGGGTCGAGGATGTCGTGGGGCGTGGCGGTACTGCCACGGTCTATCGCGCGCGTGACCTTCAACTCGATCGTTCCGTCGCCCTAAAGCTCCACAATGCGCAGGACGAAGAGGTCCACAGTTCGCGGGACTGGCGTGGCGCCAAGGCGATGGCGCGGTTGTCCCATCCCAACGTGATCGTCGTTCACGAGGTCGGCGTCTTCGAGGGGCGCATGTTCATCGCGATGGAGTACGCCGACGGCGGCACCGCGCGGGACTGGGCAACGCGACAAACTCGGCATTGGACCGAGATTCTCGACCTGTATCGCCAAGCCGCAACCGGTCTACTCGCAGCGCACCACGTGGGTTTGGTGCACCGCGACTTCAAGCCAGACAATGTGCTGGTGGACGAAGATGGTCGTGCGCGCGTTGCCGACTTCGGACTCGCACGCGCACCGGGATCTGCGGCCACCGATACTCTGCGAGCCCAAACCGCCGCGGAGGGGCAGGACAGTCTGCCCGATGAAGACGCGCCGTCCAGCGGATCGTCCAACGGATCGCTCACCGCGGTCGGCACGGTGTGCGGGACGCCAGCGTACATGGCACCCGAACAGCACCACGGTCGGTCTGTGGACGCGCCAGCCGACCAGTTCTCGCTGTGCGTCTCGATCTTCGAAGCCCTGTACGGCGAACTTCCATTCGCGGGTGCGACACACAGCGAGATCTGGGACTCAAGGGACGCGGGTAAGGTGATCCTCCCCGCCAGCGCGTCGGTACCAAAGTTCGTCCACACCGCCCTTTGCCGCGGGCTCTCGGTCAAACCAGAGGACCGCTTCCCGGACGTGCAGGCGCTACTGGACGCCCTCGACCACCGCGCGTGGCGCAGGCGGCGGCGCTGGACGACTTTCGTCGGGGTCAGCGCTCCCTTGGTCGCGGGCGCACTGGGTTTGGCAGCTCTGCGCGAGGGTGATTGCGCACAAGCGGACCGCGCCCCAACAATGGCATGGGATGCAACCTCGCAAGAGCGAACCCGACTCGCCTTTGAGGCAACCGGCCTCGCTTATGCAACGACCGCCTTTGAACGAGTTGCACCGCAACTACACAGCTACGCTGAGATGTGGGGCAGCGCCGCGCACGAGGCATGCCTGGCCACGCACGACCTTGGTCAGCAATCGGAGCTTCTCTTCGATCGACGCATGGCCTGTCTCGCACACCGCTGGGCCGAGTTCGACAGCACAGTCCAGCTTCTGCAGCAGGCCGATCGTGGTGTCGTCGAGCACGCCACCGAGCTGACCGATGCGCTGCGCCCGTTGGATCGATGTGCCGATCGAGACTTCCTGCTCGCGAGTGTCGTCCCTCCGGAAGCGGCGGCCGCCGAGGTTGAGAGCATCCGCCACGCCATCGCGGATGCGGCGGTTGTGCGCCTGGCCGGGCGGGGCAAACAAGCCCCACGAGCGGCGGCCGCAGCCGTGGTCCAGGCGGAGGCTGTGGACTACCCCCCCGTGCTTGCTGAGGCACTGCTCGAGCAGGGGAGAGCATTGTTGTTCACCCAAGATCCGGCCGGGGAGGATGCACTCAGGCGAGCCCACACGCTCGGGGTGGAGTATCGCCACGACGAGGTTGCCGCACAGTCCGCCGCGGTCCTTGCCAGGACGATTGGAGTAACCCCTGTGCGGCTCAACGAGGCCACCACCTGGTACCAGATTGCCACGGCAGGGAGTCGTCGGGTCGACGCGTCCAAAGTGCAACTCGCAACTCTTGAGACGAACCACGGCAATGCCCTCTACATCGCGGCAAAATACGACCAGGCCCTCGTCTTGTACGAGCGCGCGCTACAGCGCATGGGGACGAGCCAGCGTACGGCGCGAGTGAGAACCCTGTCTGGCCTCGGCAACGTTCACGACGCGCAGCAGAACTTCGAGCGGGCGGGTGAGTTTCACGAGTCCGCGCTTGAACTCGCCGAAGCGATTCTTGGCCCAGAGCACCCAGTCGTCGCAAACATGCTCGCGAACTCGGCCACGAACTACGGAAAGCTTGGCCGGGTCCACGACGAGCTGGCGGCCCGCGAGCGCGCTCTGGCAATCGATCTCGCGGCCTTTGGCCACAACTCCCCTGCGCTGGTCGACCGCTACCTGGGCATTGGCGGGTTCTACCGGCGGCGGGGACAGCAAGCCAAATCGCTGGAGTACAACTTATTGGCGCTCGGCGTCAGCCGCGAGTCGGAGCATCAGCCACAACTGTCGTTCGTCTTGGAGAATCTTGCGTCAAACTACATGGCGGTCGGTCGTTTCGACGAGGCTCTTCCCCACTACCGGGAGGCGCTGGCCCTGCACCGGGCCTCGCACGGCGACAGCCATGCAGGGGTTGGTGCGATCCGTACCAATCTTGGCAATGCGCTGCAGCGCCTTGACCAGTTCGAGGCGGCGGCGGTCGAATACGGCTTGGCAATGGAGATCTTCAAGGAGACTTTTCCACCCCATCACTCGGCGGCGGGAATCGTGCTCCTCAATCGGACCAGTGCGCAATACCAAGCAGAAAACCACGCAGGGGCGCTCGTCACATTGTCGGCCGCGCTTGATATCTTTGATGCCAACACGACTGAGGGAAGGCTTGGGATTGCGCGGGCTGCTACGCTGCGCGGCGAGATCCTCGATGACCTCGGGGACCTCGATGCCGCCATCGCCGCGAGGACAGAGGCGCTGGCGCTCTACACGGAGCTAGACTTCACCTACCCCCACGAGGCGCAGATGGCGTTCCGCGATCTCGGCTGGAACTTACTGGACGCAGGCGAGACGGACTCCGCCGCAGACGTCTTTGACCGCGGCTTGGCGCTCGCGGAAAGGGTGGACGTTCAACCCAAACACCGAGCGGCCATCGAGTTTGGCCGCGCCGTGGCCTACCAACTCGCCAACGACGAAAGACAAGCGGAACACTTCGCACGTTTGTCGTGGCAGCGATATGCAGCCGAGGACGAGCTCGACGATGCCTTCGTCCCCCGGCTCAAAGAGTGGGCGCACAAGCACGGGTATACGCTCGCTACCGATCCGGAGTGACAGGCCCCAGCAGCATTCGCTGAGCTGTGGACCGTGCCCGACTTCGTAGACCGTCCTTGAGCCGGTGATCGGGCCAGCGCGCAACCGGTATAGTGCCGGGCATGCGTGGCACACGATGGAGCGGTTTGGGATTGCTGTGGATACTCACCAGCGTCGCCTGTGGCACCGCGGAAGCGCCGCCCTTAGCCCGGCTGGCCAAGGCCTGTCTCCACGGCGAGATGTCGTGCGCCCGCCCGATCTTCAACGTTGGCGAACTCAAAACCGCTCAGGGGTACTACACCGACGTCTTGGGTTTCTCGCTGGATTGGGAAGACGGCGAGCCCGCAGACTTCGCATCGGTGAGTCGCGGGGATGCGACCCTGTTCTTGTGCCAAGGCTGCCAGGGAACGCCGGGCGCATGGATGATGGTGTTCGTATCAGACGTGGACGCACTGCACCGCGAGTGGGTGGCCAAGGGTGCACGGATCCGGATGCCACCCACCGATATGCGCTGGCAGTTGCGGGAGATGCACGTGTCGGACCCCTGGGGGAACGTCATTCGCTTTGGCAGCCCACTGGACGACTGAGCCTCCGGGCCGATCCACTGCCCCAACCCGGAGGAACTTACCGGGTCGATAAAGCTGGGCGCCCGACAGCCCGCGATCATTCCGGCAGGCGTCGAAAGCGATAGGCGTCCGACGACAGCAATGACGCGACGAGCTCGCGAAGGTCCAGGCCCGCGTCTTGGAACGACATCAGTGCGCGTTGCAGTGAGTCGAAGTCTGCGGGACCTTCTTGTCGGCCTACGGCGAACTGAAACCACCGTCGCGCCATGCACAGCTGCGCGGTCTTGCTTGCGGCGAGCATGCGGCCCAAGTCCTCGACACCATCGAGAGCCTCCCCATCGACCACCCCTGAGGCATCGACCTCGTATTCGGCGAATGCGCTGTGGTATGCGCCGCCGCCGTCGAAATGCTCGAACAGAAAACCCGCGCCGTTGATCATGCTGTGGCAACCCTGACACCCTGGCGAGTCCGTCATCGCCTCGAACGCCTCCCGTGGCGAGACGTCGTCCGGGATCGGCGGGATGTCGTCCAGCGGTGGTGGTGGAGGCAACGCCTGGCAAAGCAGGTTCTCGATCACAAACCGCCCGCGGTGCGCGGCGCGGTAGTCCTCGACCGTCGTGTGGGTCGCGATGACGCTGGCGTGCGACAGGATCCCACCCCGACCCGGCACCGAGGCCAACTCGACCCGGGGCAGCGGCGACTCGTCGGTCATCGAGCCGGCGGCCGCGCCGTAGTATGCGGCCAGCGCATCGCTGGCGAACGTGTAGTCGGCGGCAAGTAACTCTTCGTACGAGCCGGAGGAATGCATCAGCGCGAGCACGAATGTATCGGTCTCCCCCCGCATGTCGCCTTACAACGCGGACAGGCCGGAGTAGTCGTCGGCCTCAGCGCTGCCTTCGATAAATCGCGGCTGCTCGCCAAAGTACCGCAACTCCAGGAGCCGGTCGAAAAACGACAGGTACATCGCGTCGGCGCGAGGGTCCGTAAGCATTGCCCTGGCCTGCTCTGCAACGCCTTGTGCGGTGTCGAGCTCGCCTGCCTTGGCCGCTTCGATAAGTGCGGCGCTGGGAGCTTGGCGCCAGATGAACAGCGACAAGCGGTTGGCGATCTCGCGCCCGGTGAGCGCGCGGACCTTGGGGTCGTCGGTTGGTGTGCCGACTTCGACCTTGTACAGAAACTGTGGCGCTTGCAGCAGACCAGACACCGCAAGACGCATCCCGTTTTGCAGGGACCACTCCGAGACTCCCTCGGGCGGCTGCAGCAACCCCACAAACGTGGCGGTCTCCTCGTCGGTTGGGGCGCGACGAAACAGGGTTGTCGCCGCCTCTACGATAAACGCTTCAGCGCACGCGGTGTCCTCGCACGATTGCTCGGCGATAATGATCGGAGCTGCGGTCTCGGCGAAGTCGGCATGCCGCGCGACGCCGTCATCGGTGATTGCCAAGTGGTTGGACTCGAACAGGCCGATCGAGGCGTTGCCCGGCACGAGGCTGAAGGGAAGGTCGTCGGCCACCGACGCGAATGCCTGGCTCACGACGCCAACGAGTTCAGCGTGCATCAGCCGGTTCAGTGGTGAGTCCCCGAGGCAGCCCTCGCAGGTCTCCTCGCCACCGCTACCGTCGCTGCCATCGTCTTGGCTGTCGCCGCCCGAGGCGTCCCCTTCCTCGTTCCCGGTGTCGCCTTCCTCGCCAGCACCAGCGCCTTGTGGCGCTTCGATTCCGGTGTAGCAACCCGCGGGGGCCGCAAGCAGCATCGCGGCCAGGACCGCCGCCTTCGTAGCTATCGTCATCGTGCTCACAGCTCCACCTCCGTCAGCGGTCCGCTGGGGTAGGCGGAGTCGCCCACAGAATCAATGTCGTGTAACCCCATCGCGTGGCACAGCGAGACCAGTAGTTGGGTGATCGGCTTGCCGGGATCGTCGGAGGGTCGGAAGTTCTCGAACACATCGAATCCGCCAAACTGCAGCGCGCGACCGGTTTGAAAGTGCTGGATCCCGTCGCCCTGGAAGATCGTGAGCGGGATGTTGTAGTTGGAGTGCGTACCCCCCTCGGACATTTCCGACAGCGACACCACCAGCAGCTCGTCACGAACTTCGGGGGGTAAGATGTCGAGGAAGTCGCGCTTGAACCGGTGTGTGCGCCACTGACCGAGGTCCGCCATGGCTTGGCGCGCGAATGTCCGTTCTTCCGGGGTTGCTTCCAAGTCCGGGTTTCCAGCCGGCATGCGATGCGCCAGGCTGTGAAGGTCCAAGCCCTCGTCGTCGCTGTACTTGTCGGCGTAGAGAGGATCGTAGCGGAGCGCGTCGGCGACCCCCTCTTGCCCACGCATCATGTAGCAGGCGACGTCGGTCATCCCACACGTCAGTGCTTGGGCGATGACTTGAAAGGTCGTGCGAACGATGAGGTCGTCGTTGGGGCCACTGTTCCAGTTTCCAATGTTGGACGTCGGAGACTCACCAACCTCCGGAGGACTACAGTCCACGAGCTGGTCCAGCCCCTGCTCAAGCGCGCGGATGCCATCGAGGTGGGCGTCCATGCGGTCGCGGTCCTCGTCGGGCAACTCTTTGCGGACGCGCCCGATCTCTGCGGTGACAGCATCCAGAACACTGCGCCGCTCGGCCCGAAGCCGATCGAGGGCTTCGGGGTCCCCACTGAGGTCGGCGAAGAGCGCCTGGTATGCGTACCAAGGACCCCAATGGACGGGGGCCGAGACGTGCGGTTCGAGCCAGAAGAACGAACCCACCGTGGAGCTGGACCCCGGAGCATCGGGCAGGGGTCGGGTCGCGGGGTTCTTTGGAAAGCCGATGCGCAGGGCGGGAATCGGGGCGCCGACACTGCCCGCTTGAATCGCACGCTGCTGCAGGCCGCGCGCGATGATCTCGTCCACCGAGGCGCCGTTGGCGACCAGGAGTCCGTCGACGAGGCGGCCGGGCGTACCGGTCAGGGTGCAGCCAACGCCCTCGTGTCCCCCGTTGGCTGGCACGCCCTGGGAGTCTCCCTGGAGCGCCGCGATGTTGTCGATCCCATCGAGGACCAAGAAGTTATCGGTATACGGCGCCAGCGGCTCAAGCTGGTACGACAGCGAGGTGGCCAGGTCCTCACCGCTTGGCTGCCAGGTCGGCATGTCCGTGCCCTGGGCGGTCGCCAAAAACAGGATTTTTCGTCCGATAAGGATAGTTATCAGACGTCGCGCCATGTAGACATTGGTTAGGAGTGTCAGCTAAGCTGACTGGAATTGCTGAGAAATTTCATACGCACCAGACTTAGGTCGACCCGGCTTAGGAAACGAAGGGTTGTAACCGCGAAAGCGGCGACCGAACACAGC
>JAESSZ010000641.1 GCA_016763875.1 Nannocystaceae bacterium | reverse complement strand
TCCCCGCGTGCGATGAGGTCGGTGGAGTAGGGGCTGGTCGGCGAAGTAGGATGCAGTCGGCGGAGGTAGGCACGCTTCGTGAGCTGACGGGCGCGAGTCCATGCAGACGCCATCACCCAGCGACACGTCAGGGTCCATCCTTGTTCGGGGTGATTGACGGACGATCCAAACTCGCAGTGCTCGCACTGTTTCCGCTAGCGCTGGCATGCGCGAGCGGGGACACCAGGATCGACAACAACGCCAGTTGGGGCCCGGGCTCTGCGTCCGCGGGACCGGCGGATGCCCCGAACGCCGCGACCGGCTCGGTGACCACGGTCAACGCGACTGGCGGTGGGTCTGGGGCGAACGGCGGCAGCAGCGGTTCCGGCTCGGGGGCCCTGGCCGACTCATCTGGCGGATCCGAGATGGGCGAAGAGTGTGGCAACGGCATTATCGAAGGTGGCGAAGCGTGCGACGGCAACATGTTGGCGGACGCGGCGTGTACTGACTTCGGTTTCGACGGCGGTAGCGTTGTGTGCGGGTCGGAGTGCGTGGTCCTGACGGACGGCTGCTCGAGCTGTGGTGACGGCAACGTCGCGCTGATGGAGGTCTGCGACGGCAACGATCTGGGCGGAGAAACCTGCGTCTCGCTGGGCTTCGGCGGCGGGGCGCTGGCGTGCGACACAGACTGCAGCGCGTTGAATACCGGCGGCTGCGTGCCCCTGCCGAGTTGTGGCGACGGCATGCTCAACGGCGGCGAGCAGTGCGACGGGCCCGCGCTGGGCGGCAACTCGTGCGTCACGGAGGGCTTCGATCTGGGCGCTATTGCGTGCACGGCCTCATGCACGCTGGACATCTCCGACTGCGAGGACGACCTCGCCAACTGCACCGAGCAAGGCGATTTCTGCCTCTTCGATGAGGACAATCTTCAGAGCACGTGCTGCCCACCTGGGGTGGGCGGCAACATCCTGGGGATCTGCGACATTTTCCTGTGTCTGTAGCGTTTCGGTCCTCGCTGCCCGCCCGCCGAGCTACGGCAGCGCGTTCAAGAAGTCACGAATCGCCTCACCCATTTCGTGGGGGTGGTCCTCTTGGAGAAAGTGAGTGCCGGGTCCCACGTTGACGACCGTGGTGTTGGGGAACCCTGACACGATCTCAAGCATCGTTGGACTCCCGGGTGGACCGGGAACCGGAACATCCTGCACCAGTGCACCTGGGTCGCCGTGGATGAGCAGTTTGGGAACGTCTGAGGTCGCGAGGTAGTTCCCGAACTGCTCGAACGTGGTTTGGTTGTCGGCCGGCACGCCAGCGATCGGGAGATCCAATGGCACGATCTGAAGCACTCTTCTTCGCGCCTGGTCCGCCCATGGCCCGGCGTAGACCGCCTTCTCCTCGTCACACCATTGTCGCTCGATAAAACCGGGCATCATGGTCTCGATGAACCAGTTGTCATCGAGGATGGCCTGCTGCCCCTCCTCGGTCATGATGAAGTTTGCCTGGGGTGGCGGCAGGTCTGCGGAAGGAATGGGGAAGTACACCGACTCGAGGTGCACCAGAGCCCGAACCTTGTCGGGGTTGTTTGCCGCGTAGAACAACCCTGAGATCGATCCGACATCGTGCACGACCAGCGTGATGTTGTCGAGGTCGAGTGCGTCCACGAAGTTGGTGAACCATTGCTGGTGTTCGGGGTAGCGAAACGTCGCGTCCGCTGGTGTGCCCGAGTCGCCGTATCCCACCACGTCGATAGCGATGGCTCGATGGCCTTCGGCAACGTAGGGAATGATGTTGCGCCACAGAAAGCTCGACGTCGGGGCGCCATGAATAAAGATCACGGGGTCGCCCGCGCCCTCGTCCAGGTAGCTGATGAACTCCTCAGGGTCATCGCCGACGGAGACCGTGTGCCTCTCGAACGGGTCCTCGATTGGAATCGCGCGCCCTTGGTCGTCAAGCGGCAGACAATCGACAGCGTCTCCGCTCTCCGAGCTGGATCCGCCTTCTGAGCTGGATCCGTCTTCGGAGCTGGACCCGCTTTCCGATCCCGAGGTTCCAACGGCCGAACTCGTGGTTCCAGAACCGGTCGTCGCCGTTCCCGAATCTGAGGTTCCTTGGTCGACAGGCGGCCCCTCGTCGTCAGCGCACGCTGGACTCAGCGCGACGGGTAGCGCCAACAAGACGACGCTGAGTGAGCGTGAAAGGTGTCTGCGCCTACGCGCGTCGCTTGGCCTCGTTGTGGATGACACCTCGCCAAGCTACGACCCAAGGACTGTCCCCACAATCGACACCAATCGAGTAACTATCATCATGGTTGGTGGGCAATCGATTCGCTGAGCGGCCAGGCCTCTGACGAGCAGCCGTCGCAGCCCCTGACGCGCGCTACGGCTTGGGACGCTGCATGACCTGGTCGGCTGTCACCCAGTACACGAACGCGTCGTCGACAGTGATGTACCGAGCAGCGTTTTGCTGGGTGGCCAGAACCTCGGGCGTGCCTCCGGCGATCCGCACGGCGTTCACTGTGTTCGAGTCGGTCCAGTACACAAACTCAGCGTCAGCGGCGATACCCCAGGGGGCGGCCTGATCCCCCGCGAGCTGGACGGCAGCGGCACTACCGATCTCGGCGGACTGGATCGAGTTTGGCGCGTGCATGGCGACGCCATCGCCATTGGCCCACACGAGGGTGTCACCTGAGAGGGCGAGGCCCCACGGTTGGGCCATACCGGTCACCAGTGGCATCTGTTCCGGGTCGATGTTGTCCGGGTCGAGCATGAATACGCTGCCCACGGGGGGGCCGTTGGGCGGCGGTACGATGAACGCGACGTCGTCCAGTTCGGTGTGTGTCGATGCAAAGACGTTGGTCTCCGTCGCGACGAGATCCGAGATGCCTCCGCCGAGGAACGAGCCAATGTTCTCCGCTGGGCCAAGGGGATCGACGGGTGCCCGGTAGAGTTCGCCGGAGACGCCGTCGTAGCCTCCCCAGTAGACGGAGCCGCCAGCGACGTCGACGGTGCGGGGGTTGATAGCGCTGGCGACGAGCTCGGTCTCTCCTCCGCCGACCGGTACGCGCAGCACGGCGCCATCGTCGGCGTTCGAGGTCCAGTACAGATGCTGGTCGTCCAGGGCGAGCTCGTACGGCGTACCGGCGTCTCTCACGATAATCATGCCGCCACCACCACCCTTGGCGATGCGGTGAATTGTGCCCGCCCCCTCGTCGGACCAAAAGACGTGCGTGTCGTTGACGGCGATGCCGCGGCCGGATTGGAGTCCAGTGGCGAGCACGAGGCACTCCGGGCAGCCCTCGTCCACGAGGCTGTCGCCCGTACTACCGGAACCGCTGTCGCTCGAGTCCACACCATCTTCACTCGAGCCGCCCGTTGTGGAATCACTGCCACTGTCGCCGAGTGGGGGGCCCGACGACGAATCTGGGTCGGTGCCGGAGTCCCCGGTGCTCGACGCCGCGGTGTCGCCCGTAGAGTCCTGCGACGCCGGATTTTCGTCCGCCGTACACCCCGCCAGCGACAAACCCGCGATCAACACCATCCCACGTCGAACGATCAGCATGCACCGGTAGTGTCCCCCATGGTCATTTCAATTGGGAGCGGCTCGCTTACTTGCACGGGGCAGCCGCGCCGGCTCCGCGGACGATGTTTACCCTTCAGGATGAGTTGACCAAAGAAGGCATCCTGCGGCGATGCGCCTGGCTGCTTAGGTTGTGATCCAGGACGCCCTGTCGACTCCAGTCCGCTCGGTCCAGGTACACTCGGCAGCAATGACGACACAATGCATCACTCTACTGACGGCATTCACAGTCCTTCTCGTGGCCGCAGATGGTTGCGATAGGAAGGCCGCAGATACCGTCCCTCCGCCACCCGAAGTTGCGATCACCCCCGACAACGGTCCCGCGCCGGAACAGCCGGCACTCCAAGGGGAATGTGAGGACGCGGAGAGCACCGAGGGGGCGTGCGAGGAGATCGCCGCTATCGCCCAAGGCTCGCCCTGCCAGCTTATGGCTGGGATCTCATTCTACAAGTGTCAGGGCAGTTGCGCCACGGGAGGGCCCTGCAGCATGCAGACGCGGGCCAAGGGCTCGGAGAACAACTGGATCCCCGAACCCAAGACCTACCGGTACGTCGACGAACAAACGCTCGCTTCGACCGAGTTTCGCTGCAGCTGCTAGGGCGACGGCCGGT
>JAESSZ010000640.1 GCA_016763875.1 Nannocystaceae bacterium | reverse complement strand
GCAGATACAGCGCCAGCGCAACGAGGTGATTGCTGCCCAGGCCGCCCGATGAGGTGATGGAGTCCTGGCCGTTGAATGGCGCGTTGGCCAACGCAAACTCCAACTTGCGGACCTTCCCGCCCCCGTACAACGAGCTGGAGAGGTCGTCGCGCTTGATCCAGGCTTCGCGCCCGTCGGCGTCCCACCATGGGGCACGCTGGACCGGTGTCGGAAGCTGCGCGAGATCCAGACACCGGGGGGGGGAGCTGAGGTGCTCCATTAGCGGGTGGATCCGCACGCCCCTCCCATATCACGGGCGAGGGTCAGCGCGCTTGGCTAGGGTATCCTCCCGGGCCCCGGTCGCTTGCATGATCAAGTCGCTCTTCAGGTACCCCGCCGACCGTCCTCGCACTGCAATCGTCATTGGGACCACCGCAACTAGCTTCGCGGTCTACCTGCTGGCCGACAGTCCGTGGATCCTGCTCGGCTACTGGGCGCTGATGCTCGTGCCACGCGGAGCCATGAGCGCGTGGAACCACCACCACCAGCACTGCATGACGTTTCGATCGGGGCCCGCCAACCGGCTGCTTGAGATCTGCTACGGCCTGCACACGGGGATGACGACCAACGTCTGGGTGCTGCACCACGTGTTTGGGCATCACCTGAACTACCTCGACCAGAGCAAAGACGAGAGTCGTTGGATGCGCCCCGACGGCACCAAGATGGGCACCTGGGAGTACATCTTTTCGATCACCGTCACGGCGTACCCGCGCGCGTATGCGGTGGGCAAGCGGTACCCCAAGCACCGCACGACGTTCGTTGTGTTCGGCCTGCTGACGTTGGCCCTCGTCGTGACCGCGGTCGTGTATCGACCGATGCCGGGTCTCATCGTCTTCGCACTCCCGATGCTGACGACGCTCATGTGGACCTCGTGGGCCACGTTCGATCATCACGCGGGACTGCCGACCGACGATCCGTGGGAGGCCTCGTATAATATCGAGAGTCGGCTCTACAATTTTGTCTCGGCCAACCTCGGCTATCACACCGCGCATCATCTACGGCCCGGCACGCACTGGTCGCGACTCCCGGAACTGCACGACAAGATCAAGCACCAGATTCCCGAGCACCTGCGTGGGACCTGGGCGATCGTGCGACCGGAACCGGCCACGGCTTCGACCCCGAGCGCCAAGCCTGACTCAGGTGTTGGTCTCGTGACCCCCGCCGCAGTGACCCCGCCGCAGTAAAGGTCCCCTCGCAGGGAACGCCATCTCGGGCGCGTGCCGCCTCGCCACTCTGGCTGCAGGCGCGCTCGGCCCCTTGAGGTGCGGGGCGCCCGCACTGACCTGCCCTGGATGCCGCCCAAATGTACAGTGCGCCTGCCGCGCGAGCCCTGGATAGACCGATTTCAGCGGTTTCGGGGCTCGATCGGGCGGCGAAGCAGGCGCGCGCTCGCTGAATAATGGAATTTCGTCGACTCGGCCATGTACAAAGAAGAAGGGTTCTATGTCGATACGTTGGTTTTCGCTGGTTTGTGTCTTGATGTTCGGCTTCGCTGCGTCTTGCGGTCGAACCGACTTCGAACTCGGCGCCCGGGGGGGCGAGACCGGCAGCGAACCCACGGGAACGACGGGTCCGATCGAGATCCTCGAGACCGGGACTGAGACCGACGGTCCGCCGCCGTTTTGCGGCGACCAAACCTGCGACGCCCTCGAGGACTGCGTCGTGTGTCCCGCCGATTGTGGCGCGTGCACGGTGTGCGGCGATGCGGTGTGTCAAGGCCCCGAGACGTGCATGGACTGTCCGGGCGACTGCGGCGCGTGTCCCAGTTGCGGTGACGTGGTGTGTGCTCCGACGGCCGGCGAGGACTGCAATACCTGCGCGGTCGACTGCGGCAGTTGTCCCTCGTGCGGCAACGGAGTCTGCGAGCCGCCGATGGGCGAGCACTGCCAAACCTGCGAGGTCGACTGCGGCGAGTGTGGCGGATGTGGCGACGGCATCTGCGATCCGTTGTCGGGCGAGTTGTGCTTCACCTGTCCGCAGGACTGCGGCTCTTGTGGTGAGTGTGGCGATGGCGTGTGCGATCCGCTCTCGGGCGAGCTGTGTTTCACCTGCGAGGAAGACTGCGGAACGTGCAGCACCTGCGGCGATGGGATCTGCGATCCGTTCTCGGCTGAGTTGTGTTTCACGTGCCCGGAGGACTGCGGCACGTGTGGTGCGTGCGGCGACGGGGTTTGCGATCTCCTGTCTGCTGAGTTCTGTCTGTCTTGCCCCGAGGACTGCGGACCGTGTGGCACGTGCGGCGACGGTGTCTGCGACCCATCTTCGCTAGAGTTCTGTTTCTCGTGTGAGGCGGACTGCGGGGAGTGTGGCGAGTGTGGCGACGGGGTGTGCGATCCCGGCTCGGTCGAGTTCTGCTTCTCGTGCCCCCAGGTCTGTGGGCCGTGCGGTGGCGAGTGCGGCGACGGACAGTGCGATTCGCAGGGGGGAGAGGCGTGTTTCTCGTGCCCACAAGACTGCGGGCCGTGCGAAGTGTGTGGCGATGGCGTGTGTGACCCAGACGCGGGTGAGTCGTGCGGGACGTGCCCCCAGGACTGCGGTCCTTGCATGACGTGTGGCGATGGGGTCTGCATCCCCGAGATCGGCGAGGGTTGCGACACGTGCCCAATCGATTGCGGCCTGTGCTCGATCTGCGGCGATGCCGTGTGCGATGCGGCCGCCGGTGAGTTTTGCTTCTCGTGTCCGGCCGACTGTGGCCCATGCCCGAGCTGCGGCGACATGAGTTGCGACGCGGCACTGGGCGAAGACTGCGCCACCTGCCCAGGAGACTGCGGCCCTTGTCCCGGATGCGGCGACGGGGTGTGCAGTGGTGAGTTGGGTGAGGACTGTGGCAGTTGTCCGAGCGACTGCGGCAGCTGCCCCGGGTGCGGCGACGGCACATGCAGCCCGACCGCAGGTGAAAACTGTGCCAGTTGTGCCGAGGACTGCGGGACGTGTGGGGTCTGCGGCAATGGATTCTGTGAACCCAGCAGCGGCGAGTCATGCCTGACGTGCGAGCTCGATTGCGGCGGCTGTGCCAACTGTGGCGACGGGTTGTGTGACCCGGGGCAGGGCGAGTCCTGCGTGACGTGTCAGACCGACTGCGGGCCGTGTGACCCGTGCGGCGACGGGATCTGCGACGCGTTTACGGGGGAGACCTGCGAGCTGTGTGCGGCCGACTGCGCATGTGACACGTGCGGCAACGGAAGTTGCGAGGACGGCGAGACCCAGTTCAACTGCCCGTTGGATTGCGCGTGTATCTCGGGCGCGTGTGGTGGCTTTGCCGACGGCGGCTGTTTTTGCGACGACGTCTGCGTCGAAGTCGGGGACTGCTGCTGGGACGCGTGTCAAGGCTGTGGGCAGTGCTGAGGCGGTGCTGAGGCGGTGCTGAGGATCCGCGCCAGCAGCGCTGGTGACTGACCATGTGCGTGATCTGCCAGGTCGCGCTACGATGCGCGCAAGGACGTTTCCGAAGTTGACGCGGCGCCGTGACGATCCGCCGGGCCCCGATTCTGCGGCCCCGGGTACCCCTAACAGTGCCCCCCCGTGGGTCGTGGGCGACGCGCTGCACGATATGGGCGGACCGGACGGGGCGGTTGAGTATCGCGCCCATGATGGCCAGCCGCTGGACGCTCCGAATATGGGCGCGGCCGCACCGGTTGGTCCCCACGGGATGACGAACAAGCAGATGTTCGATCCCGGGACCATGATCGCGCCGACCGGCGATGCCGTCGATCGGGTGATCGTCGACCTGTACAACCCTGGCGCGCCGGTCCCCGGCCCCGCTCTACCTGACTCGGGTCCGCAGTTTGTCGGCGGCGGTGGACCGGCGAGTTTCCCTGCGCAGCACAGCGGTAGCCCGGCGCATACGCTGCTTGCACCCGACACTGGCGCGGCTGGGTTCGCTGCGGCGCCAGCACCGGTGCCTGTCCAGCCCCAACAGGCCACGTTCGCTCTGGGAGCAGAGGACGCGGCGACCGAGGCTCTGTTTCGTTGGCTGTCGCGCCGCGGCGTGACCGAGTCTTACTTCAGCTCCTACGCTCGGGCGCGTGACATTATCTGGGGCGGCAACCCGGGCGGCGCTGTCGATCCCGCTGCCGTTGAAGCGGCGGTTGAGCGGCGGGCGCCCTCGGCAACGCCTGCGCAGCTCGACAACCTGCGTGACCTCGGCACGTTGTTGGTGCAGTTCTACGGGGTCGCGCCCGCGGCCGTGGCTACCGTCGCGCCCGCGGCCGTGGCTACCGTCGAGCCCAACGCTGCACGTGGGCAAGTGGCGGTGGCGGTGCCCGAGCCCAGCGGCGAACTCCGCATCGAGCTTGAGTCCACCGCGACCCCGGACGAGATGCAGACCACGCTCCACGCGCCGCAGTTAGAGGCTGGCCCAGTGTTGGAGCTCGACGTGGGCCCGGAGGCGGCGGTCGCACCCGCGCCCGCGCCCGCCGTGAAGCGGCATCCAACCCTCGAGGTCGAGGTCGAGGTTGAGGTCGGCGGTCTCGACTCGACCCCGGTGCCGCAGTTGCTCGCGGAGTCAACGGCCGATCTTGCGCTGGGCGACGACGAGTTGGGCGCCGGTCTTGACGACGCGTCGGCAGGGGCCACGCCGCTCTTTGAGGTCGAGGACGCTCCGGCGACCCAGTTTCCCGACCATCCTACCTGGGCACTCCCGCCTGGGTTCGCCAGCGCGTGGGACCCGCGAACACGAGATCAACGCCCGTCGGAGATCCTGCGCCCGCCTCCCTCGCCTTGGCGCATTGTTGGTTTCGTGTCGTTTGGCGTGCTTGCGGTGGCGGCCGTTGTGTACATCGCGCTTTCGTGACGCCGCGTAGTATCGACGCCGCGCGAGAACACGCGCGGTAGTGAACGCTTCCGAGGGACGACGCCGTCATGGGCTGCAAGGATGGTCCTGTCGGCGTGTGGGCCGAGCAGTTCACCGCGCAATCACGGCAGGCAACGTGGTACTTTAGTCACGTGGGGGTGTCGCGCTTTTTGCTTGCGGGGCTGGTGGCCGGGATGGCGACCGCAAGCGCTGCAAGTTGCGGCGCACCTTCAGCGTTCGCTTGCGACTCCTCGGCACAATGCGGTAGCGGCGGCGTCTGTCAGGCCAATGGCTACTGCAGTTTTGTGAGCACGGACTGCCCCTCGGGTCAGGTCTACGGCGAGCACGCGCCTTCGATATTCGCAGGTGAGTGCGTGGCCATGGTGCTAGAGGCAGACACCACCAGTGACGGCGGCAGCACCGACAGCGTGTCCACCCCGTCTGGTGCGAGCTTCGGTAGCGGTGGCTCAGGCAGTGACGGCTCGTCCGGGGCCGGTGAGACCCTCGCGGTCACGGCCGATGAGTCGAGTTCAGGCCAGCCAGACGCAAGTTCGACTGGCGGCGACGATGCGTCTTCGGAAGCGGGATCCAGTGGCAGTGCGATTCAACGGATCGAGGACGACTTGCTCGTCCTTTATCGGTTCACGGCGGGGACCGGCGACGTCGTCGAGGACCTCTCGCAGACAATGCCGCCGATGACGCTGACGCTGCAGTACGAAGATGGTTCGCCCGCCTGGGTTGACGACGGACTGGTGTTCACGGGCGCGGGTGGGGCACTGGTCGAAGGCTCGTCGACCAAGGTCCGTGAGGGGATCATGGCGAGCAATGAGATGACGCTCGAGGTCTGGACGACGCCAACGGTCCTGGAACAAACCGGGCCGCCCAGACTCATGACGTTGTCGATCGACACATCGCTGCGCAGCGTGTCGTTGGTCCACGGGGGGGGCACGCCCGCGGCCAAGGGGGAGGCACTATCCTCTGGCGATCAGTACGGCATCCGTATGCAAACGAGCGCGCTGCTGAACGAGAACGGCCTGCCGACCTTCACGACTGACTCGGTTGTGATGCTCGAGCCGACCCACGTCGTGGCCACGCGCGCTGCGGACGGGATGCTGACACTGTGGGTCAACGGTGAGGCCGAGGCCAGCGAGCAACGTGAGGGGGACTTCAGCACGTGGCCCGACGATCACTCGCTGTCGATCGGCAACGAGGTCGGCCTGGGTCGCGGCTACGAAGGTACGATGCACCTCGCGGCGGTGTACGACCGGGCGTTGTCGCAGTCCGAAATCCTTCAGAACTACGACGCCGGCTATTGAGCCTTCGTTACGCGGATCGTTCTTGTCGGATGAACTTGGCCGCGCGATAGCCCACCAGCATGCTGGGTGCATTGAGTGCGGAGACCGGTGTGGTGGGAATCGCCGAGGCATCAGCAATGCGAATGCCACTGACCCCACGTAACCGCAGCCGGTCGTCGCACACAGACGTGCCGTTAGCGCCCATCTGGCAGGTGCCCGCGAAGTGGTAGGTCGTGATCGCGTTTTTCTCGACCCAGCGAGAAACCGCCTTGTCGCCCTGATTCCACGGTCCGGGCATGAGCTCGCGGCTGTTCAAGGCGGCGAGGCCACCGCTGCGAGATAGCCGTCGCGCCATTGCTACGCCGCGCACCATCGTCTCCATGTCGCGTGGGTCGGAGAAGTAGCCGGGGTCCACTATCGCGGCGGCGGTAGGATCGCTGGAGGCCAGGCGGACGCTTCCGCGACTGCATGGCTTGCCGAGAATCACGACGATCCCGTACAGGTGGTCGACGGCCTTGCGCACCGAACTTGAGCCAAAGGCCAGTCCCACGCCGTCGCGAATCACCTGTTTGAGACGGCCGTCGTACAGCGATGGCGGGAGCACCTTGCCCGGCAGCATGCGTTGCATCGCCTGCTTCATTGCCGAACGTGCTGGCCAAAAGACGTAACACGTGTCGCTTTGACCCTCGGGCAGTGGTGCGGCGGGATTGGTCCGGTAGAAGCTGTACAGCTGCGGGTAGTTGCAGTCGACCGGCTCTCTCGAAGTAAAGAACAGAGGCACGTTGGGGTGGTCGTGCAGACCGACGCCAATGCCTGGAATGTCGCGCACAACGGTTACGCCCGCGGCGCGAAGCGTCTGACTGGGTCCGATGCCGGAGACCATCAGCAACTTGGGGGTCTCCAACGCGCCCGCGGTCATGACGACCTCGCGTGTCACTTCGATGCGCTCCAGCGAGTCTCCCGTTTTTACCTCGACGGCGCAGGCGCGGTGCTGCTCATCCAATACGATGCGATGCACGAGGCTGTTTGGCCGCACGTGCAGGTTGGGTTTGGGGTGGTCCTTGATAAAGGCGACGTAGGAACTGCGTCGTCGATCGCCCTCGTACGTCATCCACTCGTAGCCGATGACGTCGGAAAGATCGCCGTCGTTCAGGTCCTCGCGCCGCGAAAAACCACACGCGGTCGCCGCTGAAATACAGGCCTCGGTCCACTGCGTTGGCGGTCGTCTTCGCGGCCTCAGTTTGCCTTCAATGGCTTCGAAGTCGCTGACCACGTCGCGCCATCGCCACCCTTCGGGCCACTCGTCGTAGTCTTGTTTGGCGCCGCGGGTGTAGACCATGCCGTTGACCGACCCACTACCTCCCAGAGTGCTGCCGGTGCCAACAAAGAAGCGCTGCCCTGCACTGTGTCGCTGTGGTGTCGTGAATCGCTCCCAGAACACCGCGTCGTTAATGAAGGCGTCCTTGTAGCCGTCGGCGTGTAGGGTCTCTGGGTGGTCTTCGGCGGCGGGACCCGCTTCGAGCACGAGCACCGTGACGTTGGGATCTTCGGCGAGCTCGGCCGCGGCGATGCAGCCCGCGGAACCGCCGCCAACGACGATGTAGTCGTATCGCTGAGGACTCACTTGCGTCGTCCTGTCAGCGTTCGCGCCAAGTCCATGGCGCCAGCGAGTCTCGCGCGCACGCCCGAGCCGTAGACCATGCGTACCGCACTCTTGACGGTCTCAAAGTCGCCCTCTGCCACAGGAAAGAGTTTGTTGGCGAAGTGCAGCGGCAGCCGGTCTTCGAGCACGGCTTTGACGTTGGTGCACGCACGCAGACCTTCGCGGCCGTTGAGGCGCCCGAAGCCCGAAGCCTTGACCCCGCCGAACGTGAGGTCCTGGGCCATGTACGTCATGCCGCCGAACTCGTTGATCGCGGTCATCCCCGCCTGCAGACGCGAGGCGATGCGGCGGGCCTTGTCGTGGTCCTTGGAAAACACCGACGACGACAGACCAAAGGCAGTGCCGTTGGCGATCTGAACGGCCTCGTGTTCGTCGCTCACGCGACACAACAGCATCACGGGGCCGAAGGTCTCTTGGTGCATGATGTCCATCTCAGGCGTGATGTCGGCGAGCACGGTGGGGGCGAAGTAGTCGCCTTGGTCCGCCAGCACTCGTTTACCCCCTGCGACGACGCGTGCACCCTGCTCGACCGCGCGGGTGACCAGTCGCTCGACGATCTCCAGCTGCATTGGCGTGACCATCGCTCCGACGTCGACCTGGCCTTTGGCGGGGGGGCCTTGGCGTAGCGAGCGAACCAGCGTGCCGACCATGTCTTCGAACGCGTCGTAGACGGCATCGAAGACCAGGAGCCGCTCTGCTGCCACGCAGTTTTGACCCGCGCTGATGAAACAGCCAGCCATCGCCGCGTGGGCGGCTTGTTCGAGATCTGCGTCATCGCACACGATGAACGGATCCTTACCGCCGAGCTCAAGTACGACCGGCGTGATCGTTTGTGCCGCTGCCTCGAGCACACGCTTGCCGTTTTCGACCGAACCGATGAACACCAACGCATCGATTCCACTGTCGATGAGTGCCTTGCCCGTGGCTCCGTAGCCTTGCACGATGCCCACCAAGTCAGGGCTGTGTCCCTCGGCGGCGATGGCTTCTTTGACGATCTGCACGATGCGCGGGGCGGACCACGCGACCCACTCCGAAGGCTTGACCACGATCCCGTTGCCCGCCATGAGCGCGGGAATGATCGGGTTCATGATGTTCTGGAGCGGGTAGTTCCAGGGGATGATCGCCCCGAGCACACCCAGTGGGTGGTACTCGAGCCGAGCCCGCTTGTGCACCAGCAGGCCAGAGGAGACTCGCTCCGGAGACAGGTGCTTGGGGCCCTTGGCGATGGTCCAGCGCAACTTCTCGCAGACCGGCCAGATCTCGCCCATGAGCGCGTTCTCGCGAGTTTTGCCGGAGTCCGCGACGATGAGATCGCAGAGCTCGTCCACGTTGGCCAGCAACTGATCGACGATTCGCCTTAGTACGCGGCGGCGCGCGGCGAAGTCGGTCCGGCCCCAACCGATCTGGGCGGCACGTGCTCTGGCGACGATGTCGGCGACCGCGTCTGCGTCGTCGACATCAATCGTGCCGAGCGGCTCGCGGGTCGCGGGATTGGTGCAAGGAATGATCGCGGCGTCGGCCGGCGAGAGCACTTTGGTTGGCGCGTTCATTGAGCTGCCTCGGTGGGAGCTGCCTCGGTGGGTGCTGCCTCGGTGGGAGCTGATGGCAAGTGCACACGACCGTCGTCGGTGTTGGTGTCGGACTGTGTGCGCTGCAGATAGTCCTCCCATTTTCGGATCGTGAGATCCTGGAAGGCGTTGACCACGGGGGAAAACTCCGGGGCGGGTCGGTTCCAGTGGCGTTCCCAACCCTCTTGCTCCCGCTTGAGCACCCAGACGTCCTGGCCCAGCAGCGGCTGCAGCGTGATCCACCGCTGCGCCTGCATCATGCGATGCATCAACCACTGCGGGATCCGGGGCCCAATGAGCGGCATTTTGATCGCCGTGGGCGAGACGTAGAAGATGAAGATGTGTCGGTTCTCGCGGCTGTTCTTCGGCAGTGTGAACAGAAAGTGCTTGATGCGGTCGTCGGTATTGGACCAGTGGTACGGGTAGTCGAAGCAGGCCGTCATGTTGTCGCAGTCGGACTCGGCCCGATTGATGAACATGTTCTGCAGGCGGCCTGCGGCGATCTTCGCCCGGTACTGAAGCTCGACGCGGTCGCCGATGGTCTCGCAGCGCAGCAGTTCGCTTTCACCGAAAGGGTTGAACTTGCGGTGCAAGAACCCGTGGGTGAAGTCGCTGACGTTCTCCAGGATCATCGAGTGGTGTCTCGCAGTCGAACTGGACGATTGCGTGGGGCCACGGGTTATCTCCCTCGAGCTCGGGGATCGACGGGATGTCCTTCACGGTCGCGAGTTTGACGTCGCCCGGAAAGATAAAGACCAGGCCGTAGCGCTCCCGCGCTGGAATCGACTCGATCGAGATCGAAGGGTCCTTGCGGCCAAAAAGGTCGTGGGGGATCTTGGCCTTGCCGTCGCCGCCGTACGACCAACCGTGGTACGGGCACACGAGACGACAGTCGACGACTTGACCGTCGGTGAGTTTGAGATGCCGATGTGCGCAGCGATTCTCCACGGCACGGACGCGACCGTCTTGTCCCCGGAATACGGCGATCGAGCGGCCCCAGAACTCCGTCTCCATGACCTTGCCTGGCTTGAGGTCGCTGGCGCGGACCACCGCGTACCAGTAGTTGGGATCGAGGCCGGCGGCGCGCGCACGCTAGCGGCGCCCTTTGGCGTTGGCAAAACTCGGCGGTGGGCCGGGGGCGTGTCCGGAAAGGTCGGTCATCGCGGTCATCTCCTGTCGGCCAAAGTCGGCCATCAATAAATCAGAATTGCGGTTCTGATTATCAAAGGCTAGTATTCCGCCGCTCATCCGATGTCAACCGCCACCCCACAACCGCCCTCAGATGCCAAGCAGCGGTTACTTGCGGCACGCCGCGCCCTGTATCGCGAGACGATTATCGGCGCCGCCGAGCGCGTTTTCGCGGAGCATGGGTACGAGGCGGCCAAGATCGCGGCCATCGCGAAGGAGGCAGGCCTGTCGCTGCAGACCCTGTACGGCGTCTTCCCCAAGAAGTGGGACGTGTATCGAGCCGTGCAGGCGGACCGGTTGTCCGCGCTCATGCTCGAGGTCGGAAGGGCTGTGATGGCCGCCGACGATGCCTTCATGCGGCTGCGCTGTGGACTGGAAGGCTACCTACGCTTTCACATGGCGCGGCCGGACTTCCTGCGGATGCAGTTGCGCGAGCGGATCCCCTGGGGAACCACCGACCTGCAGGGCACGCCCGAACAAACGCAGGCGTGGGAGATGGGCCTCAAAATGATGACCGCTGCGTTTGTGGAGGGCACCGCCGCTGGATTCTTTGTCGAGACCGATCCTGAGCTTGCAGCGCGCACGGCGACCGCGATGAGCCAGGTCCACCTCTCGATGTGGATCGATCGCGGCATGCCGCAGTCGCCGGACGTCGTGGCGCACGAGGCGATGGCACAGATCGTTCGCACGTTCGCGCGGACCGACCGCGTCGAAGAGCTGACCGCGCGTTTGGTTGCCTAGACCGCGTTTGCGGAATCGCTGTAAGGCCGCCCTCGTTGGGGGCGTTCCGGGGCCGACTCGATCAGAGCAACCCAGGAAACGCCCCGTTATGCGACGCCCTTCACGAACCATCGTTGCCCTTGCCGTCCCCGTCCTGACCCTTCTCGCCCTCGGTTGCGCCAAGAAGAGCGCGCCGTCAGCGGAGTACCCGGGGGAGGTCTCCGACGCATCCGGGCCGCGGTACGCTCAAGACCACGACTACAGCGACTCTACGTACGACAACGCGGGCGCCGACGATGAGGACGTCGACTACGAAGGGGTTGCTGAGGAAAGCCTGGCGGAGCCCGCCCCCGCGGAAGCCCAGCGTGTTTCTATGGCCCCCGCGTCCCGCGAGTCGGAGCGGCGCACTCGCCGTGCTCGTCGCAAGGGAAGGCGCGCCAGCAAGACCGCGGCGCCGTCGGTGGCGACGGGGGCGATCGCCGTCGCGCCCACCCCCGATCCGACCGGGGTAGCGGTTTCTCCGTCGCCCCCGCCTACGTCCGAACGCGACACCGAGGGCTACAACCACATTCAGGAAAACGACTTCGTGGCTGTCGCCGACGACCCGAGATCGACGTTCTCAATCGATGTCGACACCGCATCGTACAGCAACTCTCGCCGGTTCATTCGTGAAGGGCGCGTTCCGCCACCCGCCGCGGTGCGCGTTGAAGAGTTGATCAACTATTTCGACTACG
>JAESSZ010000639.1 GCA_016763875.1 Nannocystaceae bacterium | reverse complement strand
TGGCGCTGCTGGGGGTCGCGTCTGTTGTCGCTCCTGACCCGCCCGCAAGGAGCACGCCGAGCGCGAGCATCGCCAGAAGATCGCACTCGGGCGGAGGGTCCAGCGGACTCGGACCACCTTCACCATCCGCCCACGCCTCCGCCGCCCCCACCGTCACGCACCCAAGCTCGGCCAGCGCGGCAAGGCAGCCATCCACCTCGGCCTCCTCTTTGGCCGTGAGCGAGACGCATTCGAAGCCTGCGCGCAGGTCCGGCTCGACCACATCAACGCACTCATCACGGTCGACATCGACGCGTTCCGCCGTGCAGTCGCCACAGCCTTCGCCAATACAGTCGGTACACGCGATGTGCACCTCGCCGCACACGGCCAAATAGTCACAGACTTCATCGACAGCCACCGCCGCCGCGTCCTCAGGCGACTTCCCCACCACCGAAGGTTCATCGTCCGTCTTCGCCGGGCAAGCGGTCAGCAGCAACATCCCAAGGAAGACTATCAAGCTACGCACACGCCGGGAGTGCCCACCGACCCCGAAACGATCACGCACCCCCCAAGGTCCCGACGTCAACTGCTTGCTGGGGGAGAACTGGTTTTCGAGCTGCGAACCGGCGCCTGCGAGCTGCCGCTGAGGTTCGAACCAGCCACGACGCGGAACAACGCAAACGACCGGTTCACGCGCCGAAGCGTCGATGATAAGTCGGCGCCATGAGATATTTGCATCGGGATGACCTGCGCTCGTGGTCG
Organism: Nannocystaceae bacterium; assembly: GCA_016763875.1. Classification (GTDB taxonomy): domain Bacteria; phylum Myxococcota_A; class Polyangia; order Nannocystales; family Nannocystaceae; genus JAESSZ01. The sequence continues at coordinate 6,356 of JAESSZ010000639.1, read as the reverse complement.
ACGTTCGACGAGGCACGCAACATCGACTTCAACGGCCTCGCTTGGATCCGGGAGGGCGGCAACGTCTTGGTCGACCCGGTAGAGATGGGCGCGTTTGACTTGCAGCAGCTCAAGGATCTCGGTGGCGCCGCTATCATCGTGGTGACGAACGGAGACCACATTCGCGACGCCAGCGCGCTGTCGACGGCCCTGGGGGCAAAGATACTGGGCCCAGCGGCAGAGCGCGACAACTTCGAGATCGCGTGCGATGGCTGGCTTGCAGACGGCGAGGAGGTCGTGGGCGGGCTGAGGGTCTTTGCGCTACAGGGCTCCAAGACCCCCGGAGAGCTGGCGTTACTGCTTGAAGATAAAACGCTGATCACGGGCGATCTGATCCGTGGTCAACGTGGCGGTAGGCTAAACCTCCTCCCAGACGCGAAGATGGCTGACCCCGCCGCGGCCCGGGATTCGGTGAAACGACTCGCTGCGCTGCCGAGCGTTGAAGCGGTGCTGGTGGGTGATGGTTGGTCGGTGTTCCGAGACGGGCGGACGCGGCTCAGCGAGCTGTGAGGCGCGCTCAGCGAGCCATGGCTCATGGGCAAAACGCCTTCGAGCCAGGCGTAGTTTCGATCCGCGCTAGTCGTCCCGGCAGACCGGCGAGTCGGGCCCAAGGTGGTCGCAATGCGGGTCGGCCTGCGCAGCGGCGAGCGTCAAGTGGCGCATGTGGCAGGCATATGTGTCGGCGTCCGGTACCGACGCGTCGTACAGCGGCTCGGGATTCCAAGCGCTACAGTCCGCGACGCATGCGTCCGCGTCTGGCCATTGTTCGAGGTCACCGACGCATATCTCAAGGGCCAGGCTACAAAAGCTCTCGCACGTTCCTCCGCACGTGCCCGCACCAGTCGGGCCCGCATGGGAGCAGTGTGTGTCGGGTTGCTCGGCGGCGCGCAGCGCATGCGTGGTGCGGCACCCGACTGTGTTTCCCAAGGCGTCATCCGAGTTGCCGGGCGCCATGAACGTGCAGGTGCTCTCGCACAAGGTGCCCCCCGAGTACTGGGCCTGATCATCTTCGCAATGGTCTCCGATGATCTCGCAGTACGCCTCACACGCTTGGGCGGCATCGTCGTCACCAGCCCCTGAGCTTTCCTCCGTCTCGTCGTCTGCGGTGCCCGTGGCATCAGCCGTGTCGGCACCATCTTCCGTGCCCTCGGTTTCGGCATCGGAATCGGAATCGACGCTGAAGCACCCGGGGGCACCCAGTCCGAAGCAGACAAACAACAAGACGGGAGCAACCGGAGAAAAGCGGTGCAGGGCAGGAAAAGCAGCCATGTGTGGCGAGTATGGCGCCGGTTTCCGCCTGGCGCGCCTTAAAGGTTCTATAAAGTCGCACCACGCGGTGCGACCGAGTTCGACGGGCGGGCCACGGGTCAGCGAGAATGCGCTGATGGGGTGGTCCGCCGTGATGCGACATCACGCCAAGTCCGGCGGGGTAGCGGCCCCCTACGCGGTCGGTTTTCGGGGGAAGTCGAAGTCGTACGGCGCGTACTCGACTGGCGGACTCTCGGTGGATCGATAGACCTGGCGTTGGGCGTTCGGGGTGGTCCCGAGTTCGATCCAGCGTCGTGCCGAGCGACGGAAGATCTCAAGGAGTTGCTTAGGGCTCAGCGCGGCGAGCTCTACGTGCCCGGCAGTCGTCGGTGACTCGGCCAGCCCCAGCGTCTCAGCCTGATGGGGATGCAGACCGAGGTCCACCAGGTGCACCCTCGTCGACCCCGGCACCTGCGCCGCCACCCCATCGGTGAACGCCCGGCGGTCATGCACCAGATCGTGAATCAGGAACACAGGCATGCCTGCGTCCAGCCGTGAAAGCCACCGCACAGGCATGCCGGATGCCTGCAAGTCCTCAAACGTGATGAGTTCGGCACGGAGTTCTTGCACCACCCCGATGGTCTGTAGCAGCGCCTCGTTTTCAGCGCTGTCGGTGACAACCACGCACTGGACCTGCGTGCCGGCGGGCTCGTCTCGATAGCGCTGGATGTTGTGCTCGTCGTCGGGCTGAGCCGGGACGCGCACCAACCCCTTGATGGAGCCGCGCGTCTCTTCGAGCTGGCGGAGCTGGCGGAGAAACGTGGAGAACGCCAGCAGTGGCGCCTCGGAGCTCGCACCTTGGCGACGCCCCACCAGAAGGAAGAAAACGAGAAGTACAAACAGCAAGAGCAGCCAGTACGGGGATACAAAGGCCAGTAGCAGCGAAGCGCACCCGAGCCATAGACCGGTCGTGAGTGCCGGTCGAATCTCGGGGACCCGGCGGATACGGGGACTGGACGCGTACCACAGCTGCCCGAGCGTAAATCGCTCGCCCCGAGGCGAGAGCCGCGCGGCGGCCTGAAGCACGCGCGCCTCCTTCAACGATTCGGGTCCTTGCTCGCGCGCTCGAATCGCGGCACCGGCGTCGGCCGAACGCAAGGCCGCACGCCACGCGCGCTTACCCACGGTTTTCCCGCCGCCGGACCGCGAGCGTCTTTGTGCACAGGAGAGACAAGCCCGCCCATCGTATCTTGACGCTAAGCACACGTTCATAAAGTTGGACGGTGGCAGCAACTGGGACCGCGGCCGCCCGTCCTAACGGGCACAGGGTGAAACCTGGGGAAAAACAACGATGGTCTTCATTTGGCGAGGGTTAGGTCTGGGCGTGTTGCTGGCGCTGGCAGCAGTAGGGTTTTCATTGGCATACTTCGTCTACGACGACCCCACCTTGGGCAACCTGGGCTGGATCGGCTGGACGTGTGTGATCACGGCCGGAGTCAGCGTCCTGGTCGCGCTGGCGACCTTAGGCGGCAAAGAAAAAGGCGGTTGGGCCAAACACAGCGTGTTTTTCGTACCCGTGGTGTTCTGGCCTCTGATCCTCGGCGCGGTGGGAGCGTGGGCCCTGACAAGCTACGATCCCCCCTCCAATCACTTGCGTGGCGAGTGGGTCGCCAAACGCTGCTACGGCAACTGCCCGGCGGGAACAATGGCATTGCTTGACGGCTTCACCCTGAAGATCGACGAGACCTCAGTGAGCGCAGCCGGGGGCGAGTCGCGGACGTTCGAGATCGAGAAGGACGAGGATGCGATCGTTTTGTTGCGCTTCGCCGACGACGACTCCACCGAACTGATGCGCGTGCTGAGCCACGACGAAATCGTGGGCCAGTTCGACGAGCCTGACGGCGGGAAATACTCGATTGCGTTCGCGAGAACGGCCGAAGCCGAAAGTCCGACGCCATAGGGGACAGCTCTGCGGCAACGGCTGTACGGCCTGCACGGAGGTGGTGCCATTGTGCCCCGTGCGCTAAACGGTCCCCATGCCCTCACCCGCGACCAAGCATTTTCCGGAGTTCAAGGCCTCCCTCCCGTCGATGCGCGACAAGACGGTGGTAATCACGGGCACGACGTCCGGCACGGGGCGGGTAGCGGCGCATACCGTGGCGGACCTTGGCGCCAAGGTACTGCTGCTCAATCGACCGTCGAAACGAGCGGAAGCGTCACTGGCGGCGCTCACCGCGGCGTTCCCTTCGGCGCAGATCCATGCGGTCGACTGCGACCTACAATCGTTCGCATCGGTCGAAAAGGCGGCCGCGCAGGTCGCAGAGCTCTGCCCCGAGGGGGTGCATGTGCTTTGCAATAACGCGGGCGTGATGGCGCTGGAAGACCAAGCCACCGGCGATGGCTACGACGTGCAGATGCAGACCAACCATCTGTCGCACTTCCTGCTCACGCGCGAGCTGTGGCCGCTCCTTGTGCGCGCCGCCGATTCCAGCGGCGAGGCGCGCGTGGCCAACCACTCCAGCTCGGCTCGCATGGCGCCGGGTAAGAAGCTCAAAGCGTCGTACCTCGAAAAGAACGGTGGCAACCTGGGTGGCAACGGTTCGGGCTTGGTGTTCAACGGGGCCCGCTGGGTTCGCTACAACCAGAGCAAGCTCGCCAACGCCGCCTTCACGGCGGCGCTGCACCATCGCATCCAAGCGAGCGGGTCCAAGGTCAAGGCACTCGTCGCCCACCCGGGGCTGGCGCGAACCGAGCTGCAAGAGACGTCGGTCAAAAAGGGCGGGATGGGCCGCATGTTCACCAACGTGTTCATGCGCATCTCGCAAAGCGCGGAGGATGGCGCCATGGGGATCATCAGCTGCATGTGTCTGCCCGACGCGACCTCGGGCCAGTTTTACGGCCCCGGACCCGGCATGATGGCGGTCAAAGGCCCGGCCATCGCCTTTGCGCTGGAAGGCTTCTACGACAATGAAGAGACCCGCGAGCTGCTTTGGGAACGCAGCTCAGCCGCTATTGGGCGCGACTTCGAAATCTAGAGATTCACCCTTGGACACGCGTGCCAGGGCGCCTACTCGTGTACCGACGCAGGCTCTTGCGGACTCAGCCGCAGCGCTAGTGGCGTCAGCTCGGGCTCGACTGGCGGCGGTGCGCCCATGAGCGTCGACACAAAGCTGCAGCCAGCTGTCACCGAGGAAAGGACACCGAGGGGAAACCACGTCTTGGCGTTCACAGGACGTCAATGCGCAGCGCCATTCGATGTCGCACAGCTTCTGAGTGAGCGGGCGCACGGGCGTGGGGTTAGCGCGGAGAATCGGCCTTCAGCCGGGCCCGGTAGACGGCGGGGTCACGGTCGGCTGTGGAGTACCAGAGGTCGTTTGGCCAAGCAGCGACGCCGAATATCTGGCTAACTGCCGCGTGGACGACACGTTCCTGCCCGCCCGACGTTGGGTCGATAGCGATCAACCTGCCAACATTGTCTTGGTCGATGTCGATGCGCGCAACAATCCGAGCATCAGGGTTGCGTCGCCATCCGCGGGCGGCGCGAGCGGCCAACATCTCCTGCCCGCCCGCGTATCGCTCAAGGAGTAGTGCCCCCTCGACCCGGTACCCCTCCTCGTGCCGGCAACAGGTTGGGACGTCGTGCAAGACGATGCCGTCCTGCGCCAAGCTTACGTCCGCTTCGCGGTCAAAGATCTCCGTCTGCTCGCCCGTGTCGGGATCCAGCAGCGCGTACGGCCCGCCTCCGCCCTGCGCGAGCAACAGACGACCATCTTCAAGGAGTCCCGCCAGCCAGTACCCGCCGAGCACAGAGATGTCGTCGGTCGCGGGGGGGTGGAGGACGCGAAGCTCGCCGTCGGGAGCGCCCGTCGCAATGATGACCGTGCTCCGGCCACGCACGTCGAACGGGGCGTAGCTCTCCGAAAGGACCCCATCCATCAGATACGTCGTGCTTTGCGTGTCACGATCCGTCATGAAGATTGGGCCGCTGTGGCCCTGGCCGTCGCCATGCTCCTGCGTCAGTAGTCGGTCGTCGCTCGCTCTAAAGTCGAACACCTCTTGGGCTTCAACGCTGACGGCCGACGTCTCGAGGTCGACACGCACCAAGTTGCCATCGCGGCTCAGCGCGAGAATCTCCGTGTCGGTGACCCTCGGCCAGCCGCGACCAGCCGCAATCGCGCCATCCATAGAGAAGAGCCCGGGGTGCACAGTCACGGGCTCGGCGACTTCGCCATTCCCCTCCGGGTACGGATACAGCAACGCTGGCCCGAATCCGTCATCGTCTGCGACCTGCCGCGGCACGAACCCGTAGTTCGTCCAGCGACCACGACACCCCGTCCCCTCGAAGGCAAGACGCGGTGGAAGCACCCCGTCCGCGTCGAGCACATAGATATCGTCCCCGGCAGCGTTGCAACCGAGTAACCGATCGTCCCAATGCGGCTCTGTCCATACGAGGTCGAGGCCCTCGGCGATCTGCGTTGCACTCTCACCACACGGGTCGACCGACCAGACTCTCGATTGGGCTCCGTCCTCTTCGTCCAGTCGGTTGTCGCCGATCCCCAACCGCGATGTGACAAGCACAATCCGGTCTGTGGGGGCAGGGATATGCAACGTCGAACCGCCGACCATTTCGCCAGGGTCCAGCGCCATGAGTCGGACCGGGCCCGGCTGTCCGCACAGGTCACTGAGCTCTGCCTCGGGCAGTCGCGTAGGGCCGCAGGCGGTGAGCGAAAGCAGAGCAATACAGACGAGGGAGTGGGGGCGTTCCATCGTCCATGGAGCCTGTCAGAGGTCATACGCGCGAGGGGCGCGGCGGGACAAGACGGCGGCTTGGACTTGGGTCGTACGACGTCCCAATCACAGGACCACAGATACCGCCGCGCCAGCGATCGGCACCGCGCGGGTCCAAAACCCCGCGATGCGAAGCGGCAGTTTCTCCGCCGCTCAAAGAACGTCCGCTCCGGGCAAGAACGGATAGCGGGCGCGGAACACGCACGGGCTTCAACTTTTCCCCGCCTGCTCGGGAACGCAGCCGTGGCACGGTTGTGCCTGTCACATCCAGATCGCGCGCT
>JAESSZ010000638.1 GCA_016763875.1 Nannocystaceae bacterium | reverse complement strand
CGGTACCGCAACGCCGTCATCGGCGCAGCCGGTGAACGAAGCGATCGCGAATGCCCCGGTTAAGAGTCGAAGTGTTCGACGAATTCGAAAAGGTGGAGAATGAGTGGTCAAAGCGTCCCTGCTTGCACGGTCAGTGGTGGAGAATCGAGCCCCGATGGATAGATAGGGGGTCCGTAACGATGTCGGACCACGGGGGCCACCCGATCGCATGATCCGCGTCTGGAGCACTCAGGAGCGACGGCCACATGCGATGCATCTGCAAGCAGCGCCTCCTATCCACCATCGACAGCCCGTGTGAGGACCGCGCGCCACGTACATCCCGTGAGTCCCGGGGCTCTCATTGCGCGCTGTGGCCCACAATAAACCCTTGGCGGGCCCACGCTGTGAGACCCGCAATGGGCCACCCGTCGTCATTCGCCGCCAGCAGAGGTCCCCGGTTGAAATCGCGAGGCAAAGAGCCGAAAACCCCTCGATGGGCTTCGCCGACCTGTTTCGACCCAAGTGGAAGCACAGCAAAGCGACCGTCCGTGCGCAGGCACTGCGTGGTCTCGCGACGAACAAGCACGATGTGCTGGTCGAAGTGGCGCGCCACGATGCCGACGACAGCGTGCGCCGAGTCGCGGTATCGCTGCTACGCGACCCGGACGTCCTGTCTTCGATCGCGGACGGCGACAACTCGGAAGTCGGGACGCTCGCGGCAAAACGTGCAACGGCGCTTTGGGCACACGCGGCAATGTCGGCCAAGGATGCCAATGCTGCCAAACGCGCGCTGCACCACATCGATGACGGCAAGACTCTCGCGAACATCGTCGACGGCGCCAGGAAACAGAGCGTGCGACAGGCGGCCCTCGTGCGCCTCACCGACCCCAAGGTCAGCAGTGATAAAGTCCTCGCCGAGCTCGCCCGGGCCGCCACCGATCCTGCCATTCGGCGGCAGATGATTGAGGCCATCTCCGACGCGAGCATCCTGCGTGGCATTGCGGTCGCGGGCACCCCCCGGGACGCAGCCATCACCGCCATCGAAACGCTCAGCGACGTCGAGGCACTGCAAGCCATAACCAAGAAGGCCACACGCAAGAGTCTGCGCAATCGGGCTAAACGACGACTGGCACAACTGGTACCGACGGTCCCCCAAAGCGAGCCCTCGGGCCCCACGCAGGCGCAGCACCACTACGCGACGCAACTCAGACTGCTCGCGGTGGTCGAGTCGGCCATGGTGGGCAAAGCCTACGATCTGTCGGCGGAGGTCGCCGATGCGACGCAGTCGTGGGAGTCGCTCGAGGCAACCGATGCCGAGCTCAAAGAACGCTTCGCGCACGCGATCCTGCGCTTCGATATCGAGCGTAAGGCCCACGCCGTTGACCTCGAACGGATCAGCCGCCAAGCGGCTAGTCGTGAAGCAGCCGCTGCGCAGCAGGCACGCGATGCCGCTGCGAAACTACAGCGACAGCAGCAGGCGGCCGCCCGCAAGCAAGAGGTCGCGGAGCAGGCCGCGAAGTCGGAGTCCAGGCCCGAGCCGACACCGACACCGACACCGACACCGACACCACAGCAACGGCAACAGACCGAGGAAGACAACGCGGCGCGACTCACCGAAACCTGCGAAGCCCTGGAGCGCGCTGCGGGCGACAACAAGTTGCGGAGCGCACAGGCTCTCCTGAAACACGCCTCGGATCTCTTCGCCGAGCATGCGCCACTACCGAGTGACGAGGTGCGAGACCAGCTCGATACGCGCTACGAAAGCGCCCGCACGGCGTTACACACGGTCGTACAGACCCTGGCGGAGAACGAGAAGTGGCGCGACTGGGCCAATCTCAGCAAGCAGAAGACATTGGCGGAGCAGGCCCAGAGCCTGCTGGCGACCGCGGACGAAGAGCCGCAGCTCGCCAACCGGCTCAAACTCCTGCAGGAGGAGTGGAAGAGCGTTCGCAGCGTGAGCGCCGGAAAGGGCGAGATCCACTGGGACAAGTTCCGTCGGGCCTGTGATGCTCTGTACGACAAACTCAAAGATGGATTCGCGGCCAATCTCGTACATCGCGAGGCGTTGTGCGAGCGCGCAGAGTCATGGAAGGACTCCACCGATTGGCGGGGTACCGCTACGGCCCTAAGGGACTTGCAGGCGGTGTGGAAAACGCTGGGCCCCGTCGGGCGTGCCGACGATGCCCGCACCTGGGATCGGTTTAGAGGCGCGTGCGACGAGTTTTTCGCGCGACGCGACGCCGCAAAAATCGCAGACGCCTCGCCGCCCGAGGGCTAGCCGTCGCCGTCGATCACTTGGAAGACCGAACGGCGGCGCTGCGCCTCTTCTTCGCCAGAACCGGCGGACTCGGACTCGGAGTCCCCACCACCGTCTTCATCGCCGCCGCCTGCACTATCCCCACTGTCCCCACCACCACCGGATAGGATCGCAGGTTTGAACCCGGTCGCAGCCACTGGCTCCGCCTGCGCTTCTTGCTCTGAAGTCGCTTCGGCTTCTGACCCTGCGCGCGGACGACGACGGCGGCGCGACTGCCCCGAGGCACGGGTGCGTTTCCCTGCAGTTTGACTGTCAGTCGGCGTGACCAACTTGGCTTGTGGCTGCCGCCTGAGCCGCACCGACTCAGGCATGTTCTCTTGAATCACAATGCCCTTGTGAGTCTCGCGGTCCGTCACGACATAGATGGCGTCGAAGGGAAACGTGCAACGCGTCACGAAACCGTCGAACGAAATATCAGCCTCGATGCCTTCATCGGTGAACGACAAGTTCAGCGGATAGGTGGGGTCGAGGTCGATGATCAGTTCTTCCTGCCACTGCTCGCGAACGAAGTCAGGGCAGACCACCCCCTCGCGGGTCAGGTCCACTTGAATGCGAGGGCAAGCGCCCTTGGTGTGGAGCGACTCGACCATGCTGCGCGCGGGGTGAATCATGAGACGCGGACTCTATCAGGGCCGCGGAGAACTCGCGCGGCCGGGGATCCGCCGCAGGGGCGCCGTAAGGGCACATCTCGCTCGCGCACCGTTGCAGCGGTGAGCCTCGGCCTGCAGGTGGGCTCACGTACAAAAATCGACATTACCACCCCCAGCGGCCGCCGCTTGCGGCACCGAGACGCACGTCATCTGCGCGGGACAGGGCTGATCGTTGGAACAATCGAGCGCGCAAATATAGGTTGCGCCTCCCATCGCGTTGTCAGCGCCATAGCAGGTCGGCGACAGCGGGCTACCCACTGGGGCCGCACCGCAGGGCGCAGGGTTGCCGGCCCCAGCGCACGTCACCGCGCAAAACCCATCGCTGACGGGATTCCCCAGAGCGAGACATGACCCGACGTTGCACGCAGCGTTGCTGAGGCAGTGCGAGTACTCGCCGAACGCAGGTTGGACTCCGACGTCGACCTCGCCCGTGCTTTCGGACCCGGTCGGGTCCACACCGTCACCCGACCCCGACGTGCTCACCTCACCCTCGTCTTCAGACCCGGTCGGGTCCACATCGCCCCCCGTGTCGGGTCCCGCGGCTGTGGCAGGCCCGCCAGTGTCAGTACTGTCCTCACCGGAGTCACCACCAGTGGCCTCTCCTGTTGTCGGCCCAGTATCGTCCTCACCCGTGCTCGCTGGTCCGACCGAGCCAATCGACACGCCGCCCGGGCCCCCAGACAGACCACTGGTGCTGTCGTCGCCCCCGACCGCGCATGCCACCACGGACACGATCAACGACGTGGCAAGTCCGAACGTTCGCCTACAATGAGCCGCAAGCATCCAAACACGTGGACGGAACACGGTCACACCGGTTGCACCGAGGTCGATTGTGGTCCGGATCGCGCGCTCGCTGTGCGGGGCCGCATTACCGTCCATAAGTGAACGAGCTGACGCTGACCGTGACGATCTCGGCCGACGAGTTCCTTCGACACCACCGGGGAACGCGGGACATCCGCGCCCGCGCGATCACCGGTCAATGGGTGCGTTTTCCCGCGATGCGCCTGCGAGCCTTTGTGACCCACAGCGGTGTGAACGGCTTGTTCCGCCTGCGCTTCGACGATGGCGGAAAGTTCGTCGACATCACGCGTCTGTAGTGTCGTGAGGCCCAACGGATACGCCCGCAGCGAAGATCTTCCAGGCGCTGTCGAGGTAGGCCAACGCAGCGGTGTGGTCCGATCCCGCATCGCGCTGCTCGGCCATCGTCGGATCCATAAACCAGGCTTGAACCAGGCCTAGGAACGTCAGCAACATGAAAGGCGCCTCGACGTCACGCCGAAGCAGGCCGGCCTCTTGCGCCGCGCGGATGCGTGCGATGCCCTCGTCCCGCATCTCGATGACAGACTCGGTATTGTCGCGATCGCCCTCGAGCTGCATCCAGGCGTTCATGCGCAGCGTCGCGGGGTTGTCCAACAGAAACCGAAAATAGGTCTCCATTGACTCACGCATAAGCTCCGGGGTGAGCGTCTCGGGCGACAGCAGCTTCATTTGCTGCGCGTGGTACTCCGAAAAACGTCGACGCTTGACCTCCGCCCACAGCGCGTCCTTGCTTCCGAAATGGTGGTGGATGAGGCTCTTGGTGACGCCCGAGCCCTTGGCGATCTCGCTCATCGACGTACCCGCGTACCCACGCGCCAAGAAACACGATTCTGCCGCCGAGAGGATCGCCGCGCGATTGGCCTCAGGGTCGAAACGTCGTCGTCGAACTGCGGTCACGATGGTCTTCAACAAGCACGTAATTGCCCGTAAACGCTGGATTTACCACGTACTGACCGGCCGGTCAATCTTTCGCTTGACCGCTGACCGTCGGTCACTAAAGATCACACACGACCATGCCGTTTGAAACAAGCCCCACTTCATCTGGGCATGCGCGCGCCGTCCCGGAAACGGAAGCGAGCCGCATCGAGGAGATCCGAGCCGCCCAGCTGAAGTTCTTCAAGAGCGGCGCAACGCTAACGCGCGCGTTCAGGGAGGAGCAGTTGCGTGCGCTCTCCAGCGCAATGGAGAAGTTCGAGAGCAAGATCGCCGCGGCGCTGTTCGAAGACCTCGGCAAGAACGCAGCGCAGACCTACATTACCGAGGTTGGGCTCGTGAAGGCCGACTGCTCGCGCGCGATCAAGCGACTGGCCGGTTGGATGAAGCCGCGCGCCGGGCTTCCGGGAATCGCGTTGGCACCCGCGATCACCCATCGGGTGCCGCAACCGCTCGGCCTCAACCTCATCATCGCGCCCTGGAACTATCCCGTGCAGCTCGCCCTGGCGCCTCTCGTTGGTGCCATCGCCGCGGGCAACGTCGCGGTGGTCAAGCCCTCAGAGGTTTCGGCGGCATCTTCTGAAGTCATCGCCGAACTCATCGCCGATACGTTCGCCCCCGAACACATCGCGTGCGTCACAGGCGGGGTGGAGACTTCAACGCACCTGCTTGCCGTGCGATGGGACCACCTGTTTTTCACAGGGGGCCCCGTGGTGGGTAAGATCGTCGCCCATGCGGCTGCAGAGCATTTTAGTCGACTGACGCTGGAGTTGGGCGGCAAGAGTCCGACGATCGTCACCGCGACGGCCAACCTCGAAGTCGCAGCCAAGCGCATCATGTTTGGCAAGTGCACCAACGCGGGGCAGACGTGTATCGCGCCAGACTACCTACTGGTCGAGCGTTCGGTGCACGACGAGTTGCTCACGCGGATGGCCACGGCGGTCAAAGGCTTCTACGGCGAAGACCCTAGCCAAGCCAGCGACTACGGCCGCATTATCAACGATCGCCACTTTGAGCGCATTGCCAAGCTCATCGACGCCGACAAGGTGTTCATGGGCGGGCAGACCGACGCGGCCACACGATACATCGCGCCAACGATCCTGCGGGACGTGGGGGTCGACGACGCCGTGATGCAGTCCGAGATCTTCGGACCCATCCTCCCGGTCATCGCCGTGGACGATCTCGACGAGGCCATTGCCCTCATTGAGCGCCATCCAAATCCTCTGGCGCTGTACCTGTTCACTGGCGAACGCAAGGACGAGAAGAAGGTTCTCGACCGCGTTTCGTTTGGCGACGGCTGCGTCAATCAGACGCTGATTCAGTTCGCCGACCACAACGTGCCCTTCGGCGGCATCGGTCATAGCGGCACGGGTGCGTACCACGGAGACGCCTCGTTCTGGACGTTCTCGCACGTCAAAGGTGTGGTGAGGGCCAGCAACATGTTCGACATGTCGCTGCGTTATCCGCCGTTCGAAAAGAACATGGGCCTGATCCGTCGGCTCATCGGCTAAGCGCCTGTGGCGGTCAAACAACGCGCTCGGAAAGACGAGGACAAGGCGGTGCGCCGCCTTGCGATCCTCGACACCGCGACCGCACTGCTGCAACACGGCGCCTACCACGACATCACGATGGCGGAGGTCGCTCGGCAGTCGGGCTTGGCCAAGGGCACCCTGTATCTGTACTTCAGCAGCAAGGAAGCCCTGTTCCTCGCTGCGCTTGAGCGAGAACTCGACCGCTGGTTCGCCGACGTCGGAGGCCTGCTGAAGCCGGGGCCACTCACGCCCGGAGCATTCGCGCGCGGGTTGGCGGGAAGTCTAACGGCCCACCCGCGACTGCTCGAACTCATGTCCCTGCTCCACAACGTGCTCGAGCACAACATCGACGTCGAGACCGCCCGCGGGTTCAAGACGAACCTGCTGCGCAAGATGCAAGCGGCTTCCGTATTGGTCGAGGCCGCGCTCCCCATGCTGCGTCCGGGGACAGGGGCGCTGCTTCTCATGCGGATGTACGCGCTGCTCGTTGGCTATCGCCAGATGGCCACCGCTGCACCGAACGTGGCCGAGGCGCTGCAGTCCGAGGCGTTGGCGCCACTACGGGTGGACTTTGAAGCCGACTTCGCGAGCGCGATGGTTGATCTTATCCGCGGCATGACGCGGGCGTAGGGCTCAAGCGAGTGCTGCCTGCTGTCCGACGAACATCTTGAGTTCGGGTGGCTCCGGCGTTCAGTTTTGGTTAAGCGTCTGAATTGGCGTTTTGGTCAATTCAGACGCTTATTTAGTCAAGTGGTGGGCCAATGAGAACGGACCTCGACGCGCGAGAGGTGTTCCACCTGCTGTTCCTCGAACGGCTGCTGAGTGGGTACTCGCGACCGCCGGGATCTCGGGTCTTGAGGTGAACGACCCTCGGGCGGCGAAGCAAACCGAAACCACCCAACGTTTTCGCGTGCGTCTGGTGCTCTCGTCCGGGCAACGCCTGCCGACCAAAGTCGAGTTCTCGCGCCGGAGCGTCGATGACGGAGTTGTCACCGATCGGATCGATCCGGAGGTCGCCCGGAGGCATAACCGCACCGCGTACCTTTGCGAACACTACGACGCGACAGGCGCGGCACGCAAAAAATCCGAGCGTTGGCCGGCCGAACCTCGCCGCAGGCGAGAGACCTGTTCGACCTCCACCTACTCGATTCGCGCGGCGCCGTAGATGTCCACACCCTGAGAGGCGTTCCAGCTTCGGTGCGAGGGGCCGCTGCGGATGTCGTCGCAGAAATGACACTTCCACCCGCTGGTGTGTGTGTCCCGAATCCTCGGCAATGAGCAGGGCTACGTTTCCTTCTTGACCGCCCTGCATCTGCACGACGTGATCTCGCAGATCCCTCATGCGATCCAGGTGGCAACCACGGGTCGGGGCCGTCGCCTAGAGACCCCCATCGCGACGTTCGAGTTGTTTCGCCTGTCCCCAACCCTGATGGGCGACGGCATCGAGTGGAGCGAGACTACGATCTCTTACCGGCTCGCAACCGCCGAACGGGCGCTCTTCGATACGCTCTATCTTTCGACCCGGAAACTCCTCCGCTTCCGTTCGCTCCCCGAGCTCGAGCTCGGCGGTCGTCGGTTCAGCAGACCCAAGTTCCGTCGCCTTGTAGATGCGATGAGCAACGTGAGGCTCGCCAGTGCCGTGCGTGCGCGAGCCATCGAGCTGAGATTGTTGTAAAGGCCGGCTTGTGGAAGGCTTGGACGCCGAGGACTTCGGCAAGTTCTTCGACCAAAACCGAACGCGTCGGCGAACTCGGCCGGGTGAATCGTGGCGACGAAGCTACGGGAACACGTCGCCGTCGCTGTTGGCGAAGTACGTGTTCCCCGACAGCGTCGCGGTGGCGCCGTCGTTGTAGATGGCCCAGCCGTCGGTGTCGGAGATCGTGCAGTCGCTGACCGTCACCCCGTCGGCTTGGACCACGACAGCGCCTGCAGACGGTGCGTCGCCTGCGTGCTGGATGGACACGTACTGCATGGCGCTCGGCAGGGCCTCGGGCGTGAAGATGAGTCCCTGCCAATCGCCAGGGGCCGGGGTCGGCGAGGCGCTGCGGAACGTGATCGGTTGCGTGGGCGTGCCTATCGCTTGGAGGCCGCCGAGTTGCGGGAGAGTACCGTTCGGGGTCGAGAGAAGCCCTCCGAACTCCAGCCCCGCCCCTTCCGCAAACAGCACCGTCACGCCCGGATCAATCGTCAACGTCACAGGCAGAGGCGGACTCCAGGAGGTCGCTAGTCCTTGCACCCGGTACGGCACACCCAGAAGCGGCCACGTCGTCGAAGCCCACGCCCCAGATAGGATCTCGATGACGTCCTCCCCGTTGCCCGTGAACGACGACGACAGGTCCAACGACTCTGGCACCACACCAGCGACCCGCGCCGGGATCGTATTTCCGGTCACCGTGTTGTTCGTGAATGGCGCCGTCAGCGGCCAGTAGAGGAACAAGCCGGCGCCTTCGTTGTCCTCGATGACCGTGTTGGTGATCTGCACGTCCGTGTAAGAGTTGACGCTCACCGCCGCCCCGTTGACGGCGACATCGTTGTTCCGGATCTCGCAGTCGCGGATCCGGGTCACACCGCCGTAAACCTGGATGCCATTGCCGTTCTCGATGATGGCGTGGTTGAACTCGCTTGGCGGATTGTCAGAGTTGTCGTCCGCAAAGGTGGTGAGGTTAACGCCGTCGAAATGAACCGGCTCCTCCGCGGTTCCCATGACGAGCAGCTGCTCAAAACCGTCGCTGAAAAAGCCATCGATGAACAACCCCCCGCCGGAGATGCGTGTGCCCGCCTCGATCTCGATGGTCACGTCCTCCTCAATTGACTCGATACGCAGGTTGCCGAAGAGCTCGTAGTCCGCGTCCAAGTGCCGCCACGTCGCGGACACCGTCGGACGGCGGGACACTTCGATCGCCTCGCCGTTGCCCGCGTACGACGATGATGCATCCAGGTGCCCGACGTCGTTCGCGAACACCCGCAAGGCCGCGCCGCCGTTGCCCGTGACAA
Source organism: Nannocystaceae bacterium (assembly GCA_016763875.1). Taxonomy (GTDB): domain Bacteria; phylum Myxococcota_A; class Polyangia; order Nannocystales; family Nannocystaceae; genus JAESSZ01. The sequence continues at coordinate 1,556 of JAESSZ010000638.1, read as the reverse complement.
CGTTGTTGACGAACGACGGCGACACCCCACCGAGGTGGGCACCTGATTCGAACCGAATGCCGTCGCCTGCATTGTCGACGACGGCCGTGCCAGACATCTCTAGCACTGCGTCGCTGATCGCGAAGATCCCGTGATTTCCGCTGTCCCGAATAACGGAGTCGGTGATCGCAACCTCGGCCCCCGAGAGACGGACCGCCACGCCTTCGGACGATGCGGTCCCTGCGTATTCGATCGTCACACCCATGAGCGTGGATCCAGTGTCGCCAGAGCCGAACCGCCCCCCCCACCAATCCCCAGGTAGCGGGGCAGGCGAGGCGCTGGTGATCATGACCCCTTCGACGCCACCTTGAACATCCAGGCGGCCGGGCATGGAGCCAGTGCCAACCAAAAAACCGAACGCCGGCTCCACCAACACCGTGGTGCCATCGAGGATTGTCAGCACCGGCTCGCTAGGGCCTTCGACGGTCACCGAGCAGGTCAGCAAGTGCACCAGTTCTGGCCCCCAAGTCTCGTCCTCGTCGATAACCCCGCAATGCTCGATGGGACACGACGCCTCCCCCGCGCACGTCCCGTCGGGCAGGCAGACGTCGGCAGATGTGCACTCGTCCGCGTCGTCGCAGGACATGCCCGCGGCAATCGTGTGTTCGCACGTCTCGGTGCTCTCGTGGCAGGTGTCGGCCGTGCACGGGTCTGCGTCGTCGCAGTCGGTGACTTCGCAATAGGTGGGCGGGGCGGTGGTGGTGTCGGAGGTGTCGATGGAAGTGGTGTCGCCGCTGGTGGTGACGGTGACGCCAGACTCACCCGTGTCGAGCACGCCCGGTCCGGTGGTGTCTGTCGCGTCCGATGGTGTTGTTTCGCCGACGCCCTCGTTGCCGGGAGAATCGGTGTCCGCAGAGGCGGTGTCTGAGGCGGTGGTGCTGCCGCTGCCGGACGGGTCGGTCGCCAGCGTGACGTCGGGACCGCACGCCGCGAGGAGCACGGCGGGAGCGGCGAAGCAGGATACCAGCCTCATCCCTCGCCTAGCTCTCGTCGCTCTTGTTCAAGGATCTCGATCTCAAGTTCGACCAGTTGCTGCCGAAGAGCAGCGACCGCGGCACTTTGTTCCTCGGTCAACATCTTCGTTCCAAGGTCGGCGAGCCGAAGTCCAAGCAGAACCCAGTCCCACTTTCTGTTAGCACATCTCTCGCTAGACGCGGGAGGAAATAGAAGTACGCACCCGGGGTGAGAAGCGCTCCGTCGATAAGCATCATCGAGCACTGCGCCGTGGTGAGCGCCGTGCGCTGCGCCGAACCGAAGTCCCGCTCAATCGCATCACGCTCTGAGTCCCCCTGGACGTCCTCCGTGACGCGCGTCGGTCGAGGCCAATGGGCAAACGCCCTCTCGACCAACTCAACCGTTCGCGCACGTGATTCTCTCGTTTTAGAGCCCATCGATCAGGTGGTTTCCTCCGAAGGAGCGGACACTTGCTTAGTTGGCGAGCTTGGCCTCGCTCGACCTTCGTGGGCCAGCTGCGCCGCTAACGTCAACGGCGCGTCAGCGGGAAATCCGGGCCAGCG